>CAZOXN010000356.1:0-3889 GCA_964583655.1 uncultured Desulfarculaceae bacterium
TGGCCAGGTCGTGCGTTATGAACAGCATGGTCAATGAATGGCGTTCCTTGAGGTCCAAGAGTGTGTTCAGGAGTTGGGCCTGGATGGAGGCGTCCAGCATGGAGACTGGCTCGTCCGCGACCACGAAGCTGGGATCGAGTATCATGGCCCTGGCCACGGCCACCCGCTGGCGTTGACCGCCACTGAGTTGATGAGGATAACGAAAGAGAAAGTCCTCCGCCGGGTGGAGGCCCACCTCCTCGAGGATATCGCAGACCCTTGCCTCCCTTTCATGGTGATCGCCCACCCTTTGGACCAAGAGCGGTTCGACCACGGTCTGAAAGACCGTGAGCTGTGGGTTGAGGGACTGGTAAGGGTCCTGAAATATCATCTGGACCCTCCTTCGAAACCCAGGCATCTCCCGTTCCTTGAGACGCTGGAGGTCCTTGCCGTCGAAGCGGATCCGCCCAGAGGTGGGTTCCTCCAACCGCACCAGCAGCCTCCCGCAGGTGGTCTTCCCGCTGCCGCTTTCGCCCACCAGGGAGAATATCTCACCGTGCTCGATGGCGAAGGAGACGCGGTCCAGGGCCTTGACCTCTCTGATGGCCCTCCTGGAGAGGAGCGACTGACGTGCTGTGTACGTCTTCGTGACTTCATGGAAGGTCACCAGAGGTTCCAACTCCTGCCTTACCTCCAAGATTCGTCTTCTCAGATGGCGATGCGGTGGCACAGGGCGAAGTGCCCCCCCCGGTATTCCGTCCACTGCGGCCTTTCCACGAGGCACTCCTCCCCTCCTTCGGGGCACCTGGGGCAGAAGCGACACCCGCCGGGCGGGCGAAGCAAGTTGGGCGGCTCACCCGGGATAGGGCGCAGCCTCTCCTTTGTCCCGGAGATCTTGGGATACGAGCGCATCAGCCCCCTCGTGTACGGGTGCAAGGGGGCCTCCAAGACCTCATCCGTTGGCCCGAACTCCACGAGCTGGCCAGCGTACATCACGCCCATTCGATCGCAGGACCTGGCAATCACAGAGATGTCGTGGGAGATGTAGAGGATCGAAAGCCCCATATCCAGCTGAAGCCTGCGCATCTCTCCAAGGATCTGATCCGACACCATGACGTCCAACGCGGTCGTGGGCTCGTCGGCGATTACCAGCGACGGCTTGCACGCCAAGGCCATGGCGATCACAGCCCTTTGTCTCATCCCGCCGCTGTATTGGTGAGGGTAGTCCCTCATCCGGGCCGGATCAAGGCCCACCATGGAACACAGCTCCCCGAGCCTCGTCTGGGCCTGCTCCAGGGTCACAGCGCCGTCGTGGGCCATTATGGCCTCAACGATCTGATCGCCCACGCGGTGTACCGGGTTGAGGGCGTTCATGGCAGCCTGAAAGACCATGGAGATCTCCTTCCAACGCAGGCGTCTCATCTCCTCGTCTGCCTTGACGAGGAGGTCCTCCCCCCGAAAGAGGATCCGCCCTCCCAGTACCCTCGCGTTTTCCGCCAGGAGCCGCATGATGGCCATGGCCACGGTGGTCTTGCCGCAACCCGACTCACCCACTAGCCCCAAGGCCTCACCCTGCTCCAACCCAAAACCGACGTGGTCCAGGGCGTGGACCTCTCCGCGCAGTGTCGAGTAATGCACGCTCAAGGATTCCACCTGGAGGAGGCTCACTGCTCCAGGACCTCCTTCCGCAGCCTAGGGTTCAGGACCTCGTCCATGGCCCTTCCCACCAGATAGAAGGAGAGGGTTATGAGGGAGATGCACAGGCCCGGTGGGATGAGCCAGTAAGGGGCGCGAAACATGTGGCCAGTCTTCCACACCCATTGGAGCATCATCCCCCACGACACCGCAGAGGGGTCGCCGAACCCCAGGAAGGACAGGGCCGCCTCTATGAGTATGGCGGATGTGACCCCGAAGGTCATGTAGAGAAACGAGAGGGGGAGCACGTTGGGGAGGATGTGCATCCTTAGGATGCGCATGTGGGATGCACCGGCCACCCTTGCCGCCTCGATGTAAGGTCTGACCTTCAGGGAGAGGGTCTGGGAGCGGATCACCCTGGAGACACCAGCCCATTTCAGGAGGGCTATGATTATGACCAGGTTCCAGATGGAGAGCTGTCCCATCACCGAGGAGAGGATGAGGATGACCAGGAGGCCAGGAAGGACCATGACTATGTCTGCCAATCTCATCAGCAGGGTGTCCACGGTCCGTCCGAAGTAACCGGCCAGCATCCCTATCAAGGAGCCAATGGCCACAGCCATGAAGGCCGCGGAGATGCCGATGGCGAAGGCCACCCTTGTCCCGGTCAGGAGTTGGGAGAGGATGTCGCGGCCCATGAAGTCCGTCCCCAACCAGTGGCGTGCGGAGGGGCCTGTAGACGTGGCGATCTCCGGGTCTACACCTCTCATGGGATGATACATGGGATCGATGAGGGGGGGGATGAAGCTAGCGATGGCCATGAGGGCGAACAAGACCAGCAATCCCAGGCCCACGAGCCCCATGGGGTTCCTCCTGTATATGGACCAATTCTCCCCTAGATGGCGCAGCCAATGGACCCCTGGCTTGTGGAAACCCTTATGAGCCGTCTCTTTCTTGGATCCGTTCTCGTTCATCTGTCTTGCTTCCAAATCAACGGTACCACATGCACGTCTATGCCCTCGCTCAGTACCTGATCCTCGGGTCCAGGTACGCGTAAATCACGTCCACCACAAGATTGGCCACCAGGACGAATCCAGCGATGAGGAGGAACGCGGCCTGGGCCAACGGATAGTCGCCGTTGCTGACCGAGAACACCAGCTCTCTTCCGAGTCCCGGCCAGGAGAAGATGGTCTCGGTCAGGGCGCCGCCGTTGATGGAGAAGGCTAGGCTGAGGCCCAGGCTGGTCACCACCGGGAGCGAGGCGTTGGGTGCTGCGTGGCGGTTGCGGATAAGGCGCTCGGGCAGGCCCTTGGCCCTGGCGGTGAGGATGTAATCCTCTCTCAGTGTCTCCAGCATGGTGCTCCTCATCACCAATGTATAACCGCCGAAATGGGTCAGGAAGAGGACCCCCATGGGCAGTACCATATGGTGGGCCACGTCCAGTACCCTCCTGATCCATCCGACCTCAGGGTCCAGCCAGAGCTCGGGGGTGATCATGGCATTGAGAGGAAACCACCCGAGCTGATAAGCGAATATCCAGATCACGATCAGCGCCAGCCAGGGGAGGAAGAAGGTATGGGTGAAGAGACCCACGAAGCTCACGGAGGTGTCCAGGAGACTGCCGCGTCTCCATGCCAGGACCTTCCCCCACGATATGCCGGCGAATGCGTACAGGATCGTCACAGTGGTGAAGAGGAGGATCGTCTTTGGGAGCCTGTCGGCCAGGATCTCCACGACCGGCCTTCTGTAGTAAAAGGAGTTACCGAACTCACCCCGTACGAAGTTCCAGAGGTAGACCAGGTATTGCTCATGGAGAGGCAGGTCCAGCCCGAGCTGGCGCTTGAGGACCGAGATCTCTTCCTCCGACATCATGGGATCGGTCATCATGGCCACCGGATCCCCTGGGGCGAGTCGAAAGAGCACGAAGAGGAGGGTCAGGATGATGAAAAAGGTCGCGAGGATCTGAGCTGACCGGACGACGAGGAACTTCCTGAGGTTCATTCGAGATCACCAAAGATCATCTTCATGATGCACGGTACATGATGCACGATGCAAGAGAGAGGGTCCAGGGTGCGTGACCCACGACATAGGCATCTTTTCCCGGTGAGGGACTAGACCGGTCACGGCCCTTGCGATGCGATCCCTCCGCGGTGTCCCCTTTCCATCCTGTCCTGCACCTTGGATCCTGCACCATGCATCACTCGACGTTCACTTCTTTACTGGCTTAACCTGGAGGAAGCTCCACAGGTTGCCTATGCCCCCCCACAGGGGGGCC
>CAZOXN010000357.1:0-3884 GCA_964583655.1 uncultured Desulfarculaceae bacterium
TGATACGCAGAAACGCACCTGTTCGGCGCAAGGGACCATATCGCAGATGAGGCGCGCCAGGGCCACCTGGTGCTCATGGACGATGCCCCAGTGCGTCCCGAGCTCCACGGCCTCGTGGAGGGCCCGCGTCAAGAGGGGTGACCTGTGTCCCAGGATCATGGCGAAGTGACCCATCCAGAGGTCGATGTACTCGTTGTCGTCCACGTCCCAGATCCGGGCCCCATCCACCCGCTTGATGTAAAGGGGATAAGGCGGGAAGTAGCGTATCCCATGGCTCACCCCTCCGGCCATGACCCTCTGGGCTTCCTGGTGGAGCCGGCGCGAGGTAGGGGTACGCCTTTGATACTCGGCTATGAAGTCATCCATCCGAACCTCCTGGGGCCGCCACCCTGTCAGCACTCAATGGCGCTGATCCAACATACCGATGACCCCACAATGACCCGTCGGGCCATAGGGCGGCCCCCCGCTATTGGGCGAGGCGTTTCTTGTCCTTCTCTTGGGCATCGTCTCTTCAACCCCTCTCGAACACTCTCAAGGTGTCCTGATCGTAGATGAGCATCCGGTCCACACTGCGGGTCTCCTCCTCGCTTATGGGGAGGAACTTGCCGTGGGCGGTGGCATAGACAGTCCCATCGTCGTCTCGCACCTCGCCCAACGCCGTGGACATGCGTCTCGTGATCTTCTCCGGCCATGCCTCAACGATCATGGTCTTTCCCACCGGGAAAGGGCGGAGGTATCGCACCGTGAGCTCGGCCGTGACGTAGAAACGGCCTGTGACCAGACACGGGGCCCATCCCATAGTTTCGTCCAAGAGGGTGCACAGCACCCCGCCGTGGGTCTTGCCAAGGTATCCCTGCTGATCTCTCCGAGGGGTATATCTAGCGCGGACCCGGCCGTCCTCTGCTGAGAATACGACGCGGAAGCCTATGGGGTTGTCCTTGCCGCAAACGTAGCACCAGTCGCTGTACGGTAGCTTCTGTTCCAAAACAGTCCCTCCATGGCAAGTGGGACGCAGTCCCAAGACCGCGAAATCGCCCGAAGTAGATTAACCCATCTGGCCCGGACAACCAAGGGGGTTGCCAGCGCCTCACGAAGCGGTCTTCAGGATCCTGCCTTGGCGAGAGGACTGGGCCATGATCTTGCGCTTGATGCTGGGAGGGACGGAGCATTCATCGTAGAAATGTTCCATCGCATCGCGGTAGAGGAGGGCCAAGTCCCCCTTTCCCTGGCTGAATATGGACTTCACCGTTCGATGGAGGAGGGGGAACGGCACCTCCACGCTCGCCGACTTGCGCCGGGCGATCTCCACCCGGCATTGCGATGCGTCTTTTCGCTCCCAACGGATCTGTATGTCCTCGCTGAATATCTTGTTCTCCGCGGCGAGCCAGAAGCGGAGGTCCCTCTCCACCACCCTCTTGAGAGTCTTCCGGAACATGGCCTCGTCCCTGGTCAGATAATAGACCCTCAGCATGTAGTAATAAGGGGGGACGAAATAGTAATCCTGCGACAACTGCCTCTCCAAGTCCGCGACCGCTTGACGGATGTCCCCCTTTTTGAAGTGACCCATGGCCCTGTACATGGGCGTCCGGTAGTATCCCGGCGCGATCTCCTCTATGCGGGAGACCTCCTCCAGGAATCGCTCGAAGGAGATCTTATCCCCCAGCAGGGCGAGATACTCCTTCATGCGCTGGTACCTGGCGTATATGTTTTTCTCGTTCTTCTCCACCGCCTTGTCCAAGAAGGCGAGCCTCTGCCCCGGGTCCCTGGAGACCACCGCCTTGTACATGTAGTACTCGGAGGGCCAATAGATGGTGAGGATATAGAAGGCCGAGGGCAAGATGCAGATGCACAAGAGGCCGCCAGCCAGGAGCCTCATCCCCTTTCGACCCACGCCTATGGTGTCTTTCTTCCAGAGGAAACCGTCTTGGGCATGAGCGTTACCGCGTGGCTCCATGAGGATCAACGCGGCGGCCAGCCCCAAGAGGAAGAAGAAGGCCACCTGGGTCACGGCCATCCTCGGGGCCACGTCTATGGCTGCGTTGGCCATCATCCCGAGCAGACCCGAGAACACGGCCCCGGCAGTCACCCGGAGGGCAAGCGGGCGCCCCTTGTCGGAGACGACCTTCAGGAGCCTGCCGAGGGTGAAGACCATGAGGAAGAGATAGAACCCCAGCCCCAAGAGGCCGGAGTCCTGAAGGATCTCCAGGTAATCGTTGTGGGCGTGTTTGAAGCCCGGGGTGAAACAATGCACCCGGAAATAGACGGGCATCCATGTGAAGGAGTGGGGATAAAGGGAGCCCAACCCGTTGCCGAAGATGGGACTCCGGCCCCAGAGGTCCCAGGAGACCTTCCAGGCTATGGTGCGCGGGCCCAGGGCCCAAGCAGGTGCCTGGATCGCATCGAGCAACCTCTTTTCGAGTTGGGGGAAGCCGAAGTGGACGAGCCCAGCGAGGAGGGCCAGCCCCACGAGACAGAGACCGGCCAGGATCACCCAGAAACCGACGACAAAGCGCCTTCCGCGTCCCCTTCGTGGCTCGAGGATCAGGACGTAGGCCAATATAAGAAGATAGATCGAGGCCGCCACGGCTGTCGCTGCAAAGGAGCCCCTTGCATTGGCCAACCCCAGGCACACCAATCCACCGGCCAGGCATGTGGCAAAGAGTCCGGCCATGGCCCAGTCCAACGCCCTTTTGGGGCTCCTGGCCAGCGAGATGACGAGGGCGGGACAGGCAAGGAGGATCGTCCCGACCAGGAAGCCCCCCAGATAGTTCTTGTGCCCGAAACCGAGCTTGATAGCCTTTCCAGTATGGAGGTACTCCAAGACCCCCATGACACCCAGGACGAGCAGGAGGGGCGGCACGAGATAGAGGGCCACCTTCAAGTGCCTCTCGGTCCGGAAGCTCAGCGACACCAGGAGCGACCATGCGACCATGAGCGAGAAGGAGCTGATATAGAACTCGTGTTCGTAGTTCAAGGAAAGCGGAAGCAGGCTGACCACGAACTGATAACCGTAGAAGAGGAGCAGACCCCCGAAGAGGACCGCGCTCACGGAACAGACCTTCTCCCCCTCCTCCTTGAAGGGACGAAAGAGACACGCCGCTGCCAGGACCGGCACCCAGATGGCTGCCATGCCGAACTTGAGGGTGTTGAGATGGTAACTCGAAGGGATGGCGACCAGGGCTATGGCATAGAAGAGTGCCAGATGAGGCAGGGTCGCGGAGAGCAACGAGACATTGCCTTCCATCGGGACGGAGGGGAACCTTGGAGATCGCTCTTTCCTTTTCCGCCTGCCCATGGACGGACCCTCGGAGGCCTGCCTCCCTCCAGCGAGAATCGAGACCTGGTCATAAGGATCCTACAGAGGGGGGCGCGGGTCAACAAGGAAGTACCTCCCTTGCGCCCACCCCCTGGGGTTGTTAGAATCGCGGCGGTGATGGCGCGTCGAGGGGGTGTGTTTTTTTTCCTCAGGGACGTCAGGACCGGACCGTCGGTGCGGTCCGGCGACGCGCCAGGCACGAGGAGGAGCTGGTGGCCACGGTCACGGTCGTCATACCTACCTGGAATGCCCGGAAAGAGCTAGGTTCGTGTCTCGATGCACTCATGGCGCAGACCAGGCCCGCAGAGGAGATCCTGATAGTGGACGGGGCATCGACAGACGGGACAGCGGAGTTCGTGGTGGCCCACTATCCCACCATCACGGTGGTGAGGCAGCCCAAGAACCTTGGTCCTCCCGGTGGCGTAAATGAAGGGATTCGCCTTGCAGAGGGCGATTACATCGCCACGTTGGACAGCGACGCATACCCGAGCCCGCGATGGATAGAGGCGATGCTTGAGGCCCTGGAGAAGAACAGCTCCTACGGGTTTGCGGCGAGCCGTATCCTCAG
>CAZOXN010000358.1:0-320 GCA_964583655.1 uncultured Desulfarculaceae bacterium
TCTGAGCACCCAGTAGAGGCTGTGGAAGGCATGGGCGAAACCCACCGCGTAGATGCGCAGTCCTGCGCCTGTCAGGATGGCGCACAGTTGCTTCGGCGTGTATATCCGGATATGCCCCCCGGGGGTGTTGAAATAGCGCCAGGATAATACTTTGTAGACACGCTCGGTGAAAGGGGTAGGGACGGTCACGGCCATCTCCCCCCCAGGCCTCAGGACTCGAAAGAGCTCTCTGACAGCCCCCCTGTCATCGGGGATGTGCTCCAGGACCTCGGCGCAGATGATCTTGTCGAAGGTGGCGTCCTTGAAAGGGAGGTGGAGAC
>CAZOXN010000358.1:330-3881 GCA_964583655.1 uncultured Desulfarculaceae bacterium
CCGTCCCCCCCCAGGAGCAGCGGCGAGCCGGCGGCCTCCCCGCGCTTTGCCATCTCCCTGAGGACGTACTGGGCCTTGCGCAAGGAAATGTGATCCCTGTCCAGGGCGAAGACCCTACAGCTAGCCCTGCACATGGCGAAGGTGTGCCTTCCCTCCCCGCAGCCTGCGTCGAGGATCAGATCCCCCTCCTGGGGCCGGAAGGTCCTAAGGCTTACGGTGAGCATCCATGGCCTCCCGGTAGTGCTCCACCAGCTGCGACGCCGCCCTTCGCCAGGAGAACCTCTCCAGGACCCTCTGGCGTGCCGCCTTGCCCATTTCCAGGCGTCTGCCGGGGGAGCTGAGGAGCTCTGAGATGGCCCTTGCCAGCCCTTGCGGATCCCTTGGCTGGACCAGCAGGCCCGCCTCACCATGGGGGCCGACCACCTCAGGGAGCGCCCCCGCGGTGGTAGCCACCACCGGCAGCTCGCACGCCATGGCCTCCGCTGCTGGGAAGCCGAAGCCCTCGTACAGGGACGGGACAACGGCCAACTGCGAGGAACAGTAGAGGCGGACCACCTCTTCGGTCTCGATCTTGCCCGTGATGCGGACCCTGGAGTCCAAGCCATAATGCCGGATCAGGTCAGCGGTCGAGACCCTGGCAGGTGTGCCTCCGTCCACCACTATCAATTCCACCGCCTGGTCCAGGAGGGCCATGGCCTGGAGCAGGTAGAGGATCCCCTTCTTGCGGTCAGCGACGTTTCCGACGAATATCAACCTGTTTGGGACCTTCTCCACTTGCGGGAGCATCCTGAAGAGGGATGGGTCGATCCCGTTGTAAACGACCCGAATCCTCTCACTTGGCACACCGAAGTCCTCGCTGATCCTGGAAGCGGCGTCCTTCGAGACCGTGATGATTCGATCCATGCGGTTTGCCACCATGCGCTGCATGAGGAGCGGGTAATAGAGGATCATCTTGACCTTTTGTACCAGGGTGGCCGGCTGCTCGAACCAGGTCCGCCGGTCGATGGTGAGGGGATGGTGGATCGTCGAGAAGAGAGGGATCCCGAAGCGTTTGATGAGGAGGAAACCGTATCCCAGGCATTGGTTGTCGTGGATGACGTCGAAAGAGCGCCCTCTCATCATCTCTCGGAGGCGGAAATAGGCTCGGAAGCTGAAGGAGCGGATCTCAGGGAATACCCCCATGCGGGAGGAGGCGTACTCGTAGAAGTTGAGGGGGGAGAACAGGAGGCCGGGGCGGATCCTGGCGAGGATTTGGGACGTGGAGCAACCGAAGACCATGGGGTTGTCCACGCGATGGAGCTCCACCCCCTCCACAGGCAAGGGATACGGCGGCCCCACCACCATCGTGACCTCGTGGCCCAGCTGCACGAGCTCTTGGGCGAGGTATTGCACGTAGATCCCCTGGCCGCCGCAGTACGGGTTGCCACGGTAACTCAGGAGACAGATACGGAGCCTGTCTCGATCTCTCCCCATGCCCTCGATCCCAGCCTCTCCCAAGCGCCCTTCTGTGGCGGCCCGAGCGGTCCGCAATTCGCTGTCAGTGGGGACGACCCCCTTGCGCTGCCCAGCGATATACCTCCACCGTCTCCCTTGCCGTCCTCTCCCAACTGAAGCGGGCCTCCACTCGCGCCCGCGCCCTGACCCCCAGTTCTTTGGCCAGCGCGGGCCTGGAGAGGACCGTGTGGATGGACTCGGCCAAGGCCTTGGCATCTCCGGGGGGGACCAGCAAGCCTCCTTCCTGATCCCCTCCCACCACCTCGGGCAAGGAACCGGCCCTGGCCGCCACCACCGGAGTGCCGCAGGCCATGGCCTCGGCCACCGGGAGTCCGAACCCCTCGAACAGGGATGGCATGACCAAGACCGCTGTCCGTCGGTAACGCTCCACCAGTTCCGCCAGAGGGATCCTACCGGTGAATTTCACCCTGCTTCCCAGCCCCATGGATCGGACCAGCCCCGGGGCGTAGCCCTTGGACGGCTCCCCCTCGTCCACAATGGTGAGCTTGATGCTGGGGGGGAGGTACCGAAGGGCCTCCAGGAGGACCTTGATCCCCTTCCTCGGGTCCTGGGCGTTTCCCACGAAGAGTATCTCCCTGGGATTGCGCTCCAGATTTGGAGCCACCCGGAAAGTCTCTAGATCGATCCCTGTGTAGACCAGTCGAACCAGCTCCGGCCGGAGCCTGAAAGTCCGAATTAGGTCGTCCCTCCCCGCAATGGAGGAGGTGATCAGGCCGTCAATACGGCGTGCCACCATCCCCTGCATGATTAGGGGGAAGAACACGACATTGTAATACCGCTCGACCCAGGAGCGCGCCTTCGAAAGATGGGCAGCCATGTCCCTGCTCAAGGGATGATGGATTGTGGAGACAACGGGGACCCCTAGTTTCCTTGACAGGAGGAGCCCATAGCCCAATGTCTCCACATCATGGATCACGTCGAAACGGTCTTCGCCGTGCAGCCTGCGAAAGGCGTCAAAGGCCCTCAGGCTGAAAGCGAGTATCTCGGGGAAGTAACCGATACGGCTCGTGGCGAACTCGAAGAAATTCAAAGGGGAGAAGATGCGGAGGGGATCGTCCTTGGGCAGGAAGTCCGCCTTCTTTCCCCAGAATTGGTGATTCGGGAGCGTGATGACCCTTGCCCAGGGCGTGGGCTCCGGGTAGGGAGGACCGACCATGAGGGTCACCTGGTGGCCCTGACGGCTCAGCTCCAGGCTCAAATGGTAGAGGTAGATGCCTTGGCCCCCGCAGTACGGGTTGCCTCTGTAGCAGGAAAGGCAGATCCTCATGCCCCTCCTCCAGCGCAAGGGACCGCTGGTCTCCCCCAATGGGCAGACTCCACAGGACCCCAGCATTGCCGAATTGCCAATGGTAGGAGGCCGGTCTTATTGGCACCCCGAGCCGCCGCGGAAGAGGACTCATGCGATCCCATGAGGGTCAGTCCCTGTCCGGCTCCACCTTGATGGTGACCAGGGTCCAGCCGATCCAGAATCCGAGTCCCAGCAACCAGAAGAACCCAATGGCCACCGGTATGGCGATGGCCCAGTAACTCTCCATGGCGAGGCCGACCAGGAAGAGGACAGCGGCCAAGACTGTGCTGAGGCACAGGAGGATCCCCTGCACGCGCGAGTAACTCTTCATCTTCTTGCCTCCCTCGTTCTCCATTCTCTTGGCATCGCGGGCGCACACGGCCTCGCCTGACTTGATGGCAGTGATCACCACGACGTCGGCCAGACTCGGGATGTGCCTGGCAGCAAGGTCCAAACCGCTGAGACAGCCCCGCGAGAGACCCTTGGGGAGAGACCTGAGGATCTGTCCCCAGTGAGGGAACCCCCATAACAGGGAGATCCCCATATCCTTGCAGAGCCGTACCTGGTGCGGTAGAAGACCGACGGAGAGGGAATGATCGAACTTGCAGCAATGGTCTACGGGGATCTCCCAGAAGTGGGGCCTCGGGAGTTCCCTACCCCGGATGGCCTTGTGCACGCGGTTATAGAACCTGCCCAGTCTGCAACCTAGGCTCTCGAAATTGGCCACCGACAGCACGAGCCTTCCACC
>CAZOXN010000359.1:0-3878 GCA_964583655.1 uncultured Desulfarculaceae bacterium
GGGCCGCCTCGGAAACGGACATGAAATAGCGGGTGACCTCCGGGTGGGTGACCGTCACCGGACCACCCCTGGCGATCTGCTCCTGGAAGACGGGGATGGCCGAGCCGGAGCTCCCTATCACGTTGCCGAACCGCACTGCCATAAACCGGGCCCCCGAAGAGGCACCCGCACACTTCACGATCATCTCCGCCACCCTCTTTGTGGCACCCATCACGCTTGTCGGTCGCACGGCCTTGTCCGTGGAGACGAGCACGAAGCGCTCCACCCCGCACCCCAGGGAGGCCTCCACCAAGTTTCGGGTTCCGAGCACGTTGTTGTAGACCGCCTCCCAGGGGTGCTCCTCCTGGATGGGGACGTGCTTGTACGCGGCCGCATGGAAGACGACCTGCGGCCGAAACTCCCTGAGCATCCTCTCCACGGCCTCCCTCGCCCGCACGTCCAGGAGGTATCCTGCGACATCCACGTACCCGAAACGCTGCCTGCACTCCATCTCCACCCGGAAGAGATTGAGCTCGCTCAGCTCCGCGAGCCCCACCGCCCTGGGGGCGAAGCGGCAGACCTGCCGGACCAGCTCCGAACCGATGGAGCCACCGGCCCCCGTCACCAGGACCCTCCTCTGCCTGAGACATTGGGCGATCTGCTCCGGGGCCAGCCGCACCTCCTCCCGGCCCAGTAGGTCCTCCAGGGTCACGTCACGGATGGTCTTGACCGAGACCCTCCCGTCTATGATCTCCCCGATGCCGGGTACGGTCCTGTACCGCTTCCCGGTCCTGTCGCACGCGGCCACGATCCGCCTCATCTCCTCCCCCTTGGCAGAGGGGATGGCGATGAGGATCTCGTCGAACTCCGCCCTCAAGGAGTCTATCCCATCGATGCCCCCCATTACAGGCACCCCGTGGATCGCCTTTCCCAGTTTCCCCGGATTGTCGTCCAGGAAACCGACGGGCTTGAGCTTGAGGGCCGGATTCTCCCTGATCTCCCTCAACACCTTTTCCCCGGCGTCCCCCGCCCCTATGATCAAGAGCCGCCTCCCCTCGCCAGCGTCCCTCCCCGGCAAAGGCAAAAACCCCATGCCGGTGCCGCGCGCGAAATACATGCGTATGATGACCCTGATCCCCCCCACGGCCAGGAAGGCGAGTACCGCGTCGATGAAGAAGACGGAACGAGGATAACCGTGGAACCGATGCAGGGCCAGGACTCCCAGGATGATGAGGGCCGAACTCGTGAAGACCGCTTTGAGGACGTTCATCAGGTCCACTACGCTCGTGTATCGCCACATCCCCCGGTACAGGCGAAAGAGATAGAAGATCGGGATTTTCACCAGGGGGATGAAGGGCAGGACCTGCCAAAATATTTTCATCTCGTTCGCCGGTACGTCGAGTTCGAAGCGGACGAGGTAGGCCAGGTAGAAGGAGCACACCACCAGGGCCCCGTCCAAGAGTACCATGATCAAGAGATTTGGATAGACGGAAGGCCTCCTCATCTCCGCACTCCCCCATCTGTCCCGCCCGGAGGAGAGGGACACCTGCCCCCCCGTAGCTCGTCCATTGACGGTGGCCGCATCCTCCACGGGAAGAGCACCGCCCAGATGGTCCTGGCCATTACCTTTAGGTCCGTCCAAGGGGTCCTTCTGGCCATGTAATCCGCATACCCACTGAGCTTGTACGGCTGGAGGACCTCCCGGTACAACCCCTCAGGGTCCCCGCCCCCGGAGGCCAGGAGCCCCTCCTCGTCGCGCAGCGTGACCGTCACGGGGTCCGTGATGCCCGGCCTGACCTGCAGGATCTCCTGCCAGAGGGGATCCCCCGGATCCACGTATTCCCGCACCTCCGGCCTCGGCCCGACCAGGGACATCTCCCCTCTCAAGACGTTCCACAACTCCGGCAGCTCGTCGAGCTTGCTCCCCCTCAACATCCGGCCCACGCGTGTGACCCGCTCGTCCCCCTTGGCCGTGATCATGGGCCCGCTCTGCCCCTCCCGCATGGTCCGGAACTTGAACAGGACGAAAGGCCTACCCCCGCGCCCCACGCGCTCCTGCCGAAAGAGCACCGGCCCGGGCGAGCCAAGCCTCACGGCTGCCGCGGCCAGGAGCATGACAGGGGATGCGAGGGCAAGGCCCGCCATGGCCAGGATCACCTCCAGGGGCCGTGGGATCCCTCGCCCCGGCCGCCGGGCCGGTCCCGTCTTGGACCCAGCATCAACTGCCATGACCGCGATTCCTTCCTCCGTCACGCCCTCGCGGCCCCTTGGCCGCCTTTCCCGCCCTTTTTCCGGAAACCGGGATTGCGTCTCCCCTCTTCCCGTTCCAGGTCTCTATGACGTCCACGATGCGAAAGGCCGCCTTGCCGTCCCACAGCGGGGGCAGCCCCCATGGCCTCGTCCGTCCCGACAACGCCTCCTCCACCGCGGCTATGATGTCATCTGGCCTCTTGCCAGCCAGCCGATTGGTCCCCTTCTCCAGGGTCACCGGCCTCTCGGTGTTCTCGCGGACGGTGACGCATGGCACACCGAGGGCCGTTGTCTCCTCCTGGATCCCCCCTGAGTCCGTCAGGACCACCCTGGCCTCGGCCATCAGGGCCAGGAAGTCGAGGTATCCCAGCGGCTCCACCAACAGGATCCTGTCCGATCCGAGACCGAATCCCTCCATTCGCCGCCGAGTCCTGGGGTGCACGGGGAAGATCAGGGGGAGCCACTCGCTGATCCTCGCCAACGCCTCCAATATCCCCCGCAGGACCTCCTCGCTGTCCACGTTGGAGGGCCGATGCAGGGTCGCGAGCCCGTAACGGTTGGGCTCGAGCCCGAAGAGCTCCCAGGTCCTGCGCCTCAGGGCCTTTTCCTTGTGTCTCAGGAGGCTGTCGATCATGCAGTTGCCAACGAAGTGGATCCGTTCCGGGGCGATCCC
The DNA here is from genome assembly GCA_964583655.1 of uncultured Desulfarculaceae bacterium. Taxonomy (GTDB): domain Bacteria; phylum Desulfobacterota; class Desulfocorpusculales; order Desulfocorpusculum; family Desulfocorpusculum; genus CAZOXN01. The sequence goes on from CAZOXN010000359.1 coordinate 2,903, forward strand.
CTCCCTCCTCAGGTTCTCGTTTCCGCTCTCCTCCGTCGTGAAGAGCAGGTCCGAGAGGTGATCGGTCACCACCCGATTCACCTCCTCGGGCATGGTCCGGTCGAAGGACCTCAACCCGGCCTCCACGTGGGCCACCGGTATGTTCATCTTGGCCGCCACCAGGGCGCAGGCGACCGTGGAGTTGACATCCCCTCCCACCACCACCAGACGGGGACGGCTCCGGATGCAGACCCCCTCGAAGGAGAGCATGATCTTGGCGGTCTGCTCCGCATGGGACCCGGAGCCCACCCCAAGGTGCACGTCGGGCTCGGGCATGCCGAGCTCCTCGAAGAAGATCGAAGACATATGGCTGTCGTAGTGCTGGCCGGTATGGACCAGGATCTGCGGCATGCCTCGCCTGCGTATCTCCAGGACCACCGGCCCCATCTTCATGAAGTTCGGCCTGGCGCCCACCACGTTGCAGATCATGGAAGACCTCCGCCAAGGCGGCCTTCTCCTGCTGCCTCGAGGTCTATGCGAAGCAGACGCTCGGCCCAGTACTTCGTTCCCACAGGGGTGGCGAAGAGCACGGGCCAGGCGGCCCTCCCCTCGGGCAGGACCACCTTGGGATAGCCTGCCAGCTCCCGCCAAAGCCTGTTCCACTTCCTGGCCTTCAGATGCGCCAGGAGGCGAAAGCCCGCCTCGTTGCCAAGCCACAGGGTGAGCTCGTGATCCTGCCTCTCCACCATGGTCGAGAAGACGACCATCTCTCCCACCTCGCAGCCGCACAGAACCGGCCCCGGGACGGCCTGGAGTCCCTCGACACGACCCGTCGCCCTGTCCAGGGCCATGATGGAGTTCGGCCCCGAAGGCCAATCCGTCCCATAGAGGATACAGGAGGGACGAGGGATCAGACAGGTAGTCCGGTATAGCTGGCCCCCTCCCGCCACCCTGATCAATGTAGCGAAACCGTCACGACTTTGCCATATCCCAACCT
>CAZOXN010000360.1:0-3873 GCA_964583655.1 uncultured Desulfarculaceae bacterium
GGAGATCGGGATCCGGCCCGGCATAGTGGGCTTGACCGTGGGCCTTGTGGCGCTGGGCATGGGCAGAGGGTATCTCAAGACCATGTTTATGGAGTTCGACTGGAACTCCTTTTTCTTCATCCTGGGCGTCTTCATGGTCATCTACACCGTGAACGACTTCGGGCTCCTCAGGGATTTCACCGAGTTCCTCGTCAGTATGGGCTTCACAAGCCCGCCCCTCTTGCTGGGTCTTTTCACCTGGACGTCCATGGCCCTTTCTTCTTTCATGGACAACGTCCCCTATACCGTCTTGATGATCCCCGTTTGCATATATCAGGCGAAACTCGTGGGCATGAGCCAATGGCCCCTGCTCTTCGGGATGCTGGTCGGCACTGGGACCGGGGGAAACGTCACCCCGGTGGGTGCCACCGCCAATGTGTTTGCTTGCGGGATCCTGGAAAAGCAGGGTTGCAAGATCGAACTCAAGGAGTACCTCAAGATCGGGCTTCCCTTCTCTTTCGCTGCAGTGGCGACCATCCACGTCCTCCTTCACCTTTTGTGGCTGTGAAGGTGGCCCAAGTCTCCCTGTGAACTGGCTGGCCCGGCCCGTAGATCCATCTGCCCCCGTACGACACGGGCAACGCAGTGCGGACCCGAAGAACTGTGACCCCTTGGTCTTCGAGTGCGTCCCTATTGCCCTCAGTCTCTCTGCGAGGGCCGGGGCGAGGCGCCTGCTTGTGCCTAGCACGCGGATATGTCCGCATCCTGCTAACCGCGATGGGGTGATGGCGAAGGCGCGAAGGGCACGGAGATGCGGCTGCCCCCGCAACCGGGATCAGAGGCTGCCTTTTCCTCTGGCAATGGAGGGTCCTTTTTGGTAACTTCTAAGAAGCCCAATTTCAGGGCCCCTTGCCCAACTCACGAAGGAGGCCAGGTCATGGAGTGGTTGAGCGTCCGTCTGCAGATCCCTGAGGGGTGCAATATCATACTGGGACAGACCCACTTCATCAAGACGGTGGAGGACCTCTACGAGATCCTGGTAAGCAGCGTGCCTCAGGCCAGATTCGGGATCGCCTTCTGCGAGGCCTCGGGAGATTGCCTGATCCGGTCCGAAGGCAACGACGAGGAGATGCGTTGTCTCGCGGTGGCCAACGCGCAGGAGATCGCCGCTGGCCACACCTTCGTCATCCTCTTGCGGGAGGCCTATCCCATAAACGTCCTCAACGCCATAAAGCTCTGTCAGGAGGTCTGCACCATCTACTGCGCCACGGCCAACCCAGTGGAGTTGATCCTCGTTCAGACAGACCAAGGCCGCGGGATAATGGGCGTAGTGGATGGCTTCTCCCCCAAGGGGGTGGAGGGGGAAAAGGAGATCGCCTGGAGAAAGGGGCTCCTCAGGAAGATCGGATACAAGAGATGATGCCCGGGAGCTAGAGGGTGAGATCCACCTGGATCTCCTTCCAGCCCCGGAGACCACGCAAGTGGGCCAGCACCCCCAGGAGGGTGTCTCGGACTAGGACCATGGCAAAGGCCGTCCTCATGTGCAGATCAACGGGTGCGTCGTCTACCACAAGTTCTAACTCCTTGCCTCGGATCCGGAAGAGGGCCCGCTGGGCCCCTTCAGTCCCCTTGAGGGAGTTCAAGATGGCCCGACATATGTTGGCCAAGTATGTCTCCAAGAACGGGTTTATCTCCACTGCACGGCCATTGACTTGCAACGACGCCCCCATGTCCCTGCCTCCCTTGTCCTTCAGAGGACACCACTACACTAAGGCAATCCTGAGACCGTGGCAAGGGGGGAATACGAGGGCGCTTCCCGGAGGTCCACTGGTTCGAGTCAGGGGGCCCAGGAAAAAGGAGAGGCCATGAGCCGGCGGCCGCCCTGGGGAGGAAAGGCTTGTTCCGTCGCGCTGGTATTCATGGGACTCATGCGGCTTGCGTACGACTCCCATGCGCAGCAGGTCTCGGTCCAGGGTTTTGAGGAGGTCAAGGTGGAGCGGGTGATCCGCGATCCGCGCTCCGCTCAACCAGTCGTGATCCTCTCCGACCTGAGGGAAGAGAAGGGGATGCTGATATGGATCGGCGAGGCCGAGGCTCAAGCCCTGGAGGCAGCCAGGCAGAAGGTGACGCACCGGAGGCCTTTGACCCATGACCTACTCGTGGGGACCATAGCCAGACTCAACGCCCGTGTGGTCCAAGTCAGGATAACGGAACTCAAGGAAGACATTTTCTACGCCAAGATCTTGCTGGAGACACCTTCAGGCCAGGTGGACGTGGATGCCCGTCCCAGCGACGCCATGGTCCTGGCCGTGAAGGCGGGGTGCCCCATACTCGTGGAGGCCTCGCTCTTCGAGTCACGGGGGATCCCCTTGGAGGTGTCACACGCCCGGCGTTACGGGATCGAAGTGCAGCACCTCTCCAGCGATCTCAAAGCAGCCCTGGGATACGAGGGAGATGGGGTCTTGATCTCCAGTGTTGCACCTGGGAGTCGTGCGGACCAGGATGGTCTGAGACGAGAGGATATCATCGTACGGTTGGCCGATAGGGCCATACTGGAGACGGACGACGTGGAAGGGGCCATCGCGGAGGCCGGGGGGGAGATCCAGGCCCAGGTCTTCCGCTCCAAGGGTCGCCTCTCCCTGACCGTTCATCCGGGCCAGACGCGGTGATCCGGGGGGATGCCCCATAGAGGCCTTTCTCGTCCCAGGGGAGTATGAGAGGCGCATCTCCATGGAACTTCTCTTCGAGACAGATAGGTTGGAGGTTGGCAGGCTCGTTGTGGGCCCCTTCGACAACAATGTCTACCTGGTGAGGGATCGGACACAGGGGGTCTGCGCGGTCATAGACGCTGCCTTTGAGCCCGAGCGCATACTCGATGCTGTGGCAGGGGACAGGGTAGCGGCCATACTCCTCACCCACGCCCACATGGACCACGTCCAAGCCCTCGAGGCGCTCCGTCTCAGGACCAAGGCGCCAGTCGGTGTGCATCCCTCAGAGCCAGGTTTTGGAGGAGTGAAGCCAGAGATCGCCCTCGCTCACGGGACATGTGTGGCAGTAGGTTCGCACCGACTGGAGGTCCTGCACACCCCGGGACACACGCCCGGGAGCGTTTGCTTCGTCCTCGGGAATGACCTCTGCTTCTGTGGCGACACGGTCTTCCCCGGAGGGCCGGGTAAGACCGCCACCCCCCAGGACTTCCTCCAGATCGTCGAGAGCATCGAGCGGCAGATCTATACCCTGACGGACACGATCCGTCTGCTTCCCGGCCACGGAGGAGGACTCACCGTGGGGGAGTCCAAAAAGGAGTACGAGGTCTTTCGCAGGCGGCCCAGGACTTCCATCCCTTTCGGAGACGTATTGTGGGAGAAAGCCTGAGAACCCAGACCTTCCGCACGAAACTTGGAGACGTCCTTATCGGGCGAGACCTCCCCCTGACCGCTGAAGAGGTCGAGGCCTTGCGGCTCTCCGTGGGGTGGGCCGTCAGGGGGGACTACCAACGTATCCTGGAGGAAGGGCTCCTCACGGTTTCGGCCAGACTGGACCAGGGACTCGTGGGATACCTCCAAGTGGTGGGCAGCCCAAGCGGTGACGTGTTGATCCACGATGTCTGTGTGAGGCCTGACCTGCAGCGCCAAGGGGTTGGGACTCGGATGATGGAAGTGGCCATTCAGGCCTGCAAGGAGATGGCCCCCCAGGGGGTCAACGTGCTCTTCGAAGAGGAGAACCTCCCTTTCTTCCGGAGATTTGGATTTCGGATCATGCGCGGAGGTTACCTGGACAGCGTGTCGCTGAGGAGATGAGAGGCCGCACCAAGGCCTCTCCACCCGACTTCACGGGGAGGGCTCGAGCCTGCCGCCGTGGGGTTCTCATGATGAGAGCGCAGGCCTTCTGACC
>CAZOXN010000361.1:0-3860 GCA_964583655.1 uncultured Desulfarculaceae bacterium
ATAGGTGTTCCTGTGGAGGCTCCCCAGACGATGGAATCGGGCCTTGGCCAGCCCCGGGATCATCCTGAAGACCCTCTCCTGCTCTGGGTGAGTCAGTTTGGTCTGGAAACCCACCATGTTGTAAAGGCTACCGACCAGATTGTCCTGCCTGAGCTGGACCACGGCATACGGCTGTCTACCTGTCCGCGGATCCACCAAGCCCACAGGCTTCATGGGGCCAAAGGCCAGGGTCTGTCTCCCTTTCTCTGCCATGGCCTCGATGGGCATGCACCCCGAGAACAAAACCTCCTGCTCGAAAGGCCGGGTCGGGACCTTCTGGGCCGACAAGAGGGCATCGACGAACGCCTCGTACTCATCTCGGTCCATGGGGCAGTTGATGTAGTCATCCCCTCCCTTCTGGTATCTGGAGGCCATGAAGGCGATTGTGAAATCGATGGACTCGGCCTCCACGATGGGGGCTATGGCATCGTAGAAGTAGAGGCTTTCCCCTCCGCCCAACCTGGAGAGTTCCTCGGCCAGGGGGCCTTCGGTGAGCGGGCCTGTGGCCAATATCACAGGGTCTCCCACAGGGATGGCCTGTACCAATGTCCGACGGATCTCTATCAAAGGCTCCGCCTCCAGGGCCTCGGTGATCCTCCTGGAAAACGCCTCTCTGTCCACCGCCAGGGCACCGCCCGCTGGCACACGCGTTGCATCGGCTGCCATCATGATCAGGGAACCGAGTTCCCTCAACTCCTCCTTGAGGAGGCCAGCCGCGTTTTCCAGGGAGTCGGCTCGAAGGGAATTACTGCAGACCAGCTCTCCCAGGAGCGGAGAACGATGGGCTGGCGAAAAACGCTGAGGCTTCATCTCCAAGAGCAGGACGCGGACCCCCAGGCGGGACGCCTGCCAGGCCGCCTCGCACCCGGCCAATCCCCCCCCAACGATGGTCACCTTGGCCCCCTTCATGGGGGGAAGATACCTTAACCTCTAGGCTAATTCAACGCCCTCCGACACCTGAAATCCGGGGAGACAAGGCGCTGCAGATCCCCTTATCCTTTGGACGACGACTGTGATAATCTGGTGGGCGAGGAGGACGGCCGTTGTCCTGAGGCTGGTGGGCCAAGGAGGTCATCATGAGGAGCGACAGGGTGAAACAGGGGATAGAGAGGGCCCCTCACAGGGCCCTCCTTCATGCCACGGGGATCACCCGTGGGGGGCTGGAGAGACCATTTGTCGGTGTAGCCAGCAGCTTCACGGACCTGATCCCTGGCCACATCGGAATGCGGGACCTGGAGAGGTTCGTAGAGAGGGGCATCGAGGCCAACGGGGGGTATCCGTTCCTTTTCTCTGTCCCTGGTATCTGCGACGGTATAGCCATGGGTCATCTCGGGATGCACTACTCGCTCCCTTCGAGGGAACTCATAGCCGACATGATCGAGTCCGTGGTGGAGGCCCATGCCCTGGACGGCATCGTCATGGTGACCAACTGCGACAAGATCACCCCTGGCATGGCCATGGCCGCGGCCAGGCTCGACATCCCCACCGTGATCCTCACCGCTGGCCCCATGATCTCGGGCCGCTATCGAGGCCGTCGTCTCTCCCTGGTCCAGGACACATTCGAGGCAGTGGGACGTTTCAAGAGAGGAGAGATAGATGAGGGGCATCTGAGGTGCCTGGAGATGGAGGCCTGCCCTGGGGAGGGCTCGTGCCAAGGCCTTTACACGGCCAACACCATGTCGTGCCTCACGGAGGTCCTGGGGCTCTCCCTACCGGGGTGCGCCACGGCCTTGGCGGGGAGCTCCCGCAAGAGGAGGATCGCCTACGGCAGCGGCATCAGGATCGTGGACCTCATCAGGGCTGGAGAAAACGCCAGGAGGTTCATGACCTTGGAGAGCTTTCTCAATGCCATCAAGATCGACATGGCCTTGGGAGGTTCGACCAACACGGTCTTACACCTCCCGGCCATCGCGCATGAGGCAGGGCTCTCCCTCTCCCTCGACGCGTTCGACACCATCAGTCGGGATACTCCCCATATCGTAAATCTCCTCCCCTCGGGCGAGCACTTCATGGAGGACCTGGAGTGGGCCGGAGGCATACCCGCAGTCCTCTCCAGGCTCATCGGGTCTCTCCACGACACCCCGACGGTCGGCGGCGTGACCACTCATCAGGTCGCCAGAGAGGCGGAGGTGTTCGACGAGGAAGTAATCAGGCCAAAGGAAAGGCCGTATTCCAAAGAGGGAGGCATCGCCATCCTCAGGGGGAACCTCGCGCCCATGGGGTGTGTGGTGAAGCGCTCCGCTGTCAGCACCTCCATGATGCGCTTTGAGGGCCAGGCCCTGGTCTTCGACTCTGAGGAAGACGCCATGGAAGCCATCTCGGCTGGACGCGTCAGGGCCGGCCATGTGGTGGTCATACGCTACGAGGGACCATGTGGGGGCCCGGGGATGCGGGAGATGCTCGCCCCCACGGCGGCACTGGCGGGCCTCGGGCTCATGGAAAGGGTCGCGCTGGTAACCGACGGACGCTTCTCGGGAGGCACCAGGGGGCCTTGCGTCGGCCATGTCTCCCCAGAGGCCATGCGCGGGGGGCCCATTGCCCTGGTCCGGGAAGGCGACCGGATAAGCATCGATATCCCGGCCAGGAGGCTGGAGCTCCTGGTGGAGGAGAGGGAACTGGAGGCCCGCAGGGCCCTCTGGCACCCCCCATCGCCGAAGATCCGCAGCGGGTATCTGGCGAGATATGCCGCGATGGTGACATCCGCGCACACGGGGGCGGTGCTCCATCCATCTGGTGAAACGGCGTGATCACCGGCCGTGTCCTGGTTCTGGTGGTCTCGGACTAGTTCACGCCCCCGGCCCGCGGGATTCGGCCCCGTGGGGAAAGAGGTCTGCCGCCCGTGGGGCGATCATGCCTCCAAGGGCTCGGTGTATCCGCACTCCTTCTTGTAGCAGGCCAAGGTCGGACCGGATGCCCTGTTGCGCTCAACCATGAAAGGGGCACCGCAAGAGGGACATGGCTTGGGGGTCGGACGATCCCACAGGGCGAATCGGCACCTGGGGTAATTGCTGCAGCCGTAGAACACCTTCCCCTTCCTGGAGCGCTTTTCCACTATCTGGCCGTCGCAACCTTGTTCCGGGCATCCGACATTGACCTTTTGCGGGGCACTCCCGCGGCATTCCGGGTAGCGCGGGCAACCATAAAAGCGGCCGAAGCGACCGGTGCGCAGGACCATCACCGAGTCGCATTGGGGACACCTCGGGGCCTCTTCTTCGGAGACCTGCTCCCCAGCGTCCGTCTTGAGGGAGAGGCGGGTCTTGCAGTCTGGGTAACGGCTGCAGGCAAGGAAAGGGCCGAACCGGCCTTCCCTCAGGACCATGGGTGAGCCACAGTTGGGGCATGTCTCGGACCTCTCCTCCTGGGACTCTGGCTTGGCTCCTGCCCCGGAATTCCTCAGGTACGGCCTGCTGTACGCGCAGTCGGGGTACGCAGAACACGATAGAAACGGCCCCTTCTTCCCCACCTTGATTACCAGCTTGGCCCCACAGCGCTCGCAGAGGAACTCCGTTGGGAGACCTTCTCTCTTCAGGTCCGCCATCCCGGTCTCGGCCCTGGCATAATCCTCACGAAAGGAGTTGTAAAACGCCTGCAAGACTTGCAGGCGATCGATCTCTCCATCCTCTATGAGGTCCAGCTTTTCCTCCATACCAGCGGTGAAACTGACATCCAAGATGCCCGGAAAGCTTTGGACCAGGAGGTCCGTCACCAGGAGGCCCAACTCCGTGGGGCGGAACACCCCCCTCTCCACCCTGACATACCCCCTTTCCTGGATGTTGCTCAAGATCGCCGCGTACGTGGATGGCCGACCGATCCCCCTCTCC
>CAZOXN010000362.1:0-3856 GCA_964583655.1 uncultured Desulfarculaceae bacterium
CCAAAACAGGGGTTCTCCCCCGAACGGCCAGTTGGCCTTCAGGAGATCCGGGTGAATATCTCCCGCATCTGCGATCTCCCGGAGGGTTCGCACCCTCTCGTAATCGCGCGCCAGGGTCACGTACGGCCCCCGCACGATCACCTCGGTCCTGGCCAGGTGCTCATCGAACTGTCTTCGCAGATGCTCGTCCAGGAACCGGTACGAGGTGCGAAGGAACCGCCGATACTCCGTGATCAGATGGCGAACGGCCTGAGGGATGTTGGGACTGCCGGTCATTTCAACGGTCCCCCGTTGGAGCTCTTGCGAGGCGGTCTCCCGCTTCTTCGGAATTCACCCGGCTTCCCTTGGATTGATACGTTTCTTGATACGTTTCGACCGGGTCCCCCGCCGTGAATGTATCACTGATACATTTTTCGGGGAAATCTGATTCATTATCTTGAGCGCGGACCGAGACATTCGCGCTCGATGCCCCGCGCTACTCTCCTTCCCAAAATGCGCCAAATGGCGCATTTCTGGGTATCGACCTCTGATGAATGCGCCATTGGTGCATTTGGCGCATTTCTCCCGGCGCATTTTCACGCATCAACGAGGAGGGACTTTCGCCCTCCCTCCCCGTTTCGCTGCTCCAGGCCCAGGCAGATAGTGCGCGCCCCGTCCGCGCCCACTCACGAACACGATCCCTTGATCCCTGAGCACGCGCATGAGACGCAGGACCTCACTTCGGGAATATCCCGAGATCCGGCGGATGTCAGCGTTCGTCAGACGCCCACGCTCAGAGAGTATAGCCTGAATGCGCAGTTTCACAGCCTCGTCATCGAGCGGTACAACCTCGTCAGTTGCCGCCTGTCCTCGAAGCATCTTGGAAAAGAATCGGGCGAGATGATAGCTAGTGCCTCGCCCACGGCCATGGGGGACGAGATAACCTCTCTCTCGAAGAGAAACCAGATGATCGGACGCCTCATCTTCCGAAGTCTGAAGCCCTTGCGCGGCAGACCAGCGATCAACATGGCCACGATCAGTCACAGCACGTAGCAGAATGAGATCATCTAAGGTCAAGCTTCTCCCTTGGCTGGACTCCTCCGCTACGAACCGGGCGAATCCCTTGTGGGTCTTCGTGGGAAGAATGAGCCTTACGGTCGATTCGTCCGCCTCATATCGTGGCACAGCCTTGCCGAGCCGCAGGAGATCTTCGTAAATTCTATCCACCCCCATGCCGGCTCGATTTACATATCCAGCTAGTTCCAGCACATCCGCTAGGAGAGGATTTCGACGTACGGGTGCGTGTCGAAGGATGTTGGAAGGCGAGATGCCACCAATGAACCCACCAGGACTCGACATCTCCAGTCGATCCTCGCGAAGTTCCACATGGACGGACTGGTTAAGGAAATAGTCCCTGTGAACCAATGCATTCAACAGAGCTTCCCTGGCGGCCCACCAGGTGAGTTCGGGATCGGTGATCTCCCCAAACCCCGTCGTTTCAACGCCACCGATCTTGAGATTGGCTTCCAAGAGCCTTCGAAATGCGTCCAGGAGAGCAAGTATGGGGCCTTTCAAGTTATGACGCAGATCGTGTCGTATCCGCCCAGTGAATCGAATGAACACCACCTCGTGCTGGGATGCCCACCTGGCAAGTGCATGTGCCCGCCCCAGAAGGAGAACCCCCGCCAGGGTCATCTCGGAATCGCGGATCACCCCCAGGTTCTCCAAGAAGTCCTGGACACCAAGTCGGGCCAGCTCCGGCTTGCGTCCCTGGTGCTCTACAGCCCGCTGGAGTAGTTGGATCATTGCTGGATCGAGATCTGCCAGCGTCGCATCCGGAACTGTTTGGGCTGTCAGGTCAGTAGCACCCGCGCTTAGGATAGCCCGGGAGAGCATGGAGCCCGTAAGGGGTTTGCACTCCTTTCCAACACGGATCTTGGCCACACCTTCTGCCGTAGTATGGACTCCAAGACCCCGAGGAACTTGGACCACGAGGAGTCGTCCCTCTGGTTCCGTGATCTCCTCGATGTCGGCAAGAATGTGAGGGTCCGTACCATCGTAGACGGCCCTGCGAACGGCGTCAGGCATCAAATCTGCCACACCCGTAATAGCTTCCTTCCGTGTCCTTTTTCGGTCCTGGATTCCCAGGACTATCGTTCCTCCCCGTGCATTGGCCAGGCATACCACTGCCTCGCGCACGTCGCGAAGTTGATCCTTGAGCCGACCGCGATCTGGATCCCACGGCTTGCACTCCAGCGTCTCGGACTCGATGGCGTCCGCAGGCTCACCGTCGAGCCTACGAAGCAATGTTCGGATTTCTGTTAGGCTGTGTCTCATGGGCGAATAATAACACATTATAGAAATGTGTCAATATTCATTTTAATGCGTCAAATGCAAATCGGCAGAGGGAAGCTACGGGAATGATTATGAGATGTCTATGACTCGCTTTCATGAGTAATCGATTGGAGCCTTCGCTGCCACTCTGAGCGCAGGTGCCGTTGAACGTGCGGAGTCGTACCGGACCGGAATCCCGTTTCTTGCAGCCATGCGGAAAGGCGGGCCTTCTCCTTTGCCCTTTCCCTTTAACCCATACGCGTGAGCTATTCTAACGTAAGAAGTGTTTTTTGACAAGTAAGTTGCTTTTTGCTAACCTGAATGGGAAATCGAATCCAAAAGGGGGAGGCCCCATGGCCCGGAAGACAGTGGACTTTACGGAAGAGGGGATCTCTCAACTTCCCAAGGACAAGCCTGTGGTCTATAGAATCCTCACCGAGGGCGGACGCAACAACTACATCGGCATCGCTCAACGGTGGCAGGTTCATGAACGCCTAAAGGACCACTTACCTAGCGGGAAGGACTACGTCCCTGGCGCCAAGGTGCAGATCGAGCAGGTGAGTAGCATCGCGGAGGCCCGGCAGAAGGAGAAGCGGGTTATTGCCAGGAGCAAGCCAAAATACAACAAGCAGGGGAAATAGGCGCCACAACAAATCCGGCCTCCGCTGACGAATTCAAGGGAGGAACCGATGTAGGCGCATAGAACCTTCTGGTTTGGAACCGGGGCGTGGGTCAGATTCGAACATGGAGGAAAGTGCCGATGGCCGTAGGACGAGAGGAACTGAGCAGAAGGCTGAGAGCGGCAAGGGAGGCCTGTGGCATGAAGCAGGAGGATGTGGCTCGGCACCTCGGGGTCTCGCGTTCGACCGTTGCTCAGATAGAGCTGGGGAACCGAGCTGTAACCGGCCTCGAGCTCAGCAAGCTCGCATACCTTTACGGTCGTGATATGCGGAGTTTTTTCTCCGATGAGTTCCGGGAGGAGAACGTCCTCGGCGCCCTTTTTCGCAAGCACCCTGACTTGAGCGAGCAAGAGGAAGTCCTGTCAGCCCTTCGTGAGTGTATGGAACTGGCGCGTGCAATCACCAACTTGGAAGGGCTGCTCGGTATTGATCGCGACTCTGCGGCGCTGCCGAGCTACTCTGTGCGGCAGCCACGCAACAAGTGGGAAGCCGTGCAGCAGGGTGAAAGGATAGCGGCCGAGGAAAGGCGGCGCGTCGGGTTGGGAGGCGTTCCTGTCCCCGATATATCTGAGTTTCTCGAGGCCCAAGGGATTCGCGCAGCGCAGGTGCCCCTACCTGATGATCTATCTGGTCTCACTCTGGCCGACTCGGACTTGGGCGTCCTGGTGGTGGCCAATGCCAAGCATCATTTCCTGAGGAGACGTTTTTCACTCGCCCACGAATACTGCCATGCGCTGACGGACAGGGATCAAAAGGGACAGATCAGCCGGGGAACCGAAAGGGAGACCTTGGTCGAGGTGCGGGCCAATGCATTCGCCGCGTCCTTCCTGATGCCCCGGGAAGGTGTGGAGCAGTACGTGCAG
>CAZOXN010000363.1:0-3828 GCA_964583655.1 uncultured Desulfarculaceae bacterium
CCCCTTCAGAAGAGGGGGCCAGGAACCGGATATCGAGGAGGAACGGCGCCTCTTCTTCGTCTCCATGACCCGAGCAAAGGACCTGTTGGTCCTGAGACGATCGCGCTCCCGTTCGCTCCACAGGAAGAGGATCGAGGCCGGACCTTCGAGATTCCTGTCCGAGCTTCCGGATGGTCTGTGTCGGTTTGAGGGCACCGAGGCCGGACAGCCCAAACCCAGGCCTGCCAGACAGCTCAAACTATTCTGAGAGATGCACGATGAACTATGGGAAGTGAACGACCGAGGAGGGCAAGGCCGGCATCGTGGAGCCTGCATCCTGCATCATGCATCCTGCATCATGCATCGTGCATCCTGCATCTCTTTTTCATTTGGAACTCACCCTCTCTATATACACGCCCGTCCGGGTGTCCACTTTCAACAGGTCTCCCTGCTGGACGAAGAGGGGTACCTGCACGACCGCACCGGTCTCCAGCTTGGCCGGCTTGGTCCCACCACTGGCCGTGTCCCCCTTCAGACCCGGCTCGGTTTGGATCACCCGGAGATCCACGAAATTGGGTAGCTCCACCCCTATGGGACGCCCCCTGAAGAACAGCACCTTCACCTGGATCTGCTCCTGGAGGTAGAGGCGGCTCTCCCCCAACTGCTCTGAGCCTATGTGGAACTGCTCGTACGTGGAGGTATCCATGAAGCAGTATTGCCCGCCGTCCTGATACAGGTACTGCATCTCCCTTTCCTGGAGATCCGGCCTCCCTACCTTGTCCCCAGATCTGAAGGTCTCGTCCCTGACCAAACCGGTTATCAGGTTCTTGAGCCTGGTGCGGACAAACGCCCCACCCTTTCCTGGCTTGACATGCTGGAAGTCCACTATGATAAAAGGTTCCCCTTGGAACTCTATCTTCAAGCCCTTGCGAAACTCCGCCGTGGAGTACATGCCTCCTTGTCACCTCCACCAGAAGGAATCGCCTCCCCGGAATCTCATCCTGAGGAAGCCCTTGGCCTCAAGCGGCACGGGCCTTTGTCGGTAGTGCGTCGCCAGTAGGTAGGAACCATCCGTCGCCTGCACCGACGGGGAGCTCCTGCGGCACCGGACCTCTGCCCAGCGGTTATTTGGACGGCATCTCGACCAAAGATCACGCGGTGAGATTCCTGACTCGCTCCTGCACATCCCGAAAGGTCTGGTTCTTTTCACCGATCTTCTTGTAGAGGACCAAGGCCTGTTCCCGCATCCCGCGCTGCTCCAGGATCTGGGCCATCTGATAGCTCGCATCCAGGAGACCCTCTTGCGAGACCCCTGGGCAGCGCAGGGCCTTGCGAAGGTAGGTGATGGCCTCCGCCAGTTCCCCCTTGCCACGGAGACAGGCCGCTATCTCCATGTAAGAGGCGAAGGCCAAGGATGGGTCAGCCGAGGCCACCCGGAACTCCTCCAGGCACTCCTCTATGAGCCCAAGGTCTCGATAGGCTAGCGCCAATTCGAAGTGCATCTTAGCATCCGCTGGCTTCGTGGCCACTGCCGCCCCCACAGCACCTTTTTCCCGTTCCCGACCCGGCTTCAACTGAGACCTAGCCTCCAGTGCGTTGAGTTTCTGGAAGACGCTGGACGGATCCGCAGGGGCACGGATCTTCTTTCGCTGCTCCATCACCTCCTCCAAGGCCCTCCTGGCCTCCTCGTGCTGCGGATGGGCACCCAGGATGGCCTGGAAGATCTCCTCTGCCTCCTCGAACAGCCCTTGTTCCGCATACAGACGCGCCTCGCCAAGGCGACTCAGGATCGAATCCTCCTCCTCGGACATGGCCTCCACAGCTTGCTCCGCCCCCTGCTCGGCAACCCCTTGGTTGGCCTCCAAATCGATCTCCCCTGGCGGCGCCGCGCCCGGAGGGACCACAGGAGGAGCCTCCTCGGACAGGAGCGCCTTTAGCTTCTGCTCCAGGACCAGCAGTTCCTCCGTCCTCCCATCCCGGGTGAACTCCTCTCTGAGCTCCTGATGCAAGGACAGGATCTGGCGATCGATCTCCGTGGTCGCCTCTGACCTCCCTCGCCCCTGGAGTTCCTCACGGATCCGGAGCAGCTCGTCGAAGGCATGGGGCGAGAAGCCCTCTGAACGCAAGAGCTCCACATATTTGAGTCTCACCTCCAGGTTCTCGGGGTCCACCTCGACCATCCGGCGCAGGACCCCGATGACCTCTTGCCCCCTGCCCTTTTGGCGATACTGTTTGGCGACCTTTCGGAACTGCACGAGGGCATCCCCCAGGAGCCCGTTGGCGAGGTAGAGTTCGGCCAACCTCAGGGGTATCTCTTGGGACTCCTCGTCCATCCGAAGGATACGGCGGTACAGGGCTATGGCGCGAAGGTAAAAGCCTGCCTGGGAATGGCACTCGGCGGCCTTGATGAACTCCCCGATGGCCTCCGCCTTGCGCCCTCTCTCCAGGAGGAGCTCGGCCAGCTTCTGGTGAGGCCGCGGGTCATCGGGCCTTTCATCGATCCTTTTCTGGAGTTCCTGTATCTCCGGGTCTTCCCCTTTCTTGGTGGGCCAACGGGGAAACCAGCGCTTCTTCTTGTTCTCCAAAGCGACGATACTCCAATCGAGGCTTACGAACCTCTCTGCGCTCCCCTCGTGGTGGATGGCGCTACATCGCGGCCATGTCCACCACGTACGCCCCCTTCTCTATGGTGGCCACACCCCTGAACAGGGAACGTTCATCCCCCTCGGTAGGCCTGATCTCCACCTTCTCCCGGGCCAGCACGCGGTCCACCAGCAGGCCCATCTCCCCTGTCCCAGAGCTGACCAGTAGGACCCTCTTCTCCTCCTTGGGAAAGGTATAAAGGGCCCTGCCCAGACCCAGTTTCCTCCACAGGGAGACCAAGGGCACCACCCGGCCCCTCAGGCTCACCTCGTTCATCTGGACCACCTGGGAGACAGCCTTGCTCGGCACCCTGAATATCCCCCGCACACACTCCAAAGGGATCCCGAATATCCTGTTGGATACCGAGACAAAAAGGACCTCCTCCTTGGGCGCTTCAGGCTCCGGGACCGGCTCTGGAGGCGGGGGGACCAACTCTAGTCGTTGTAACACCTCGATACCCCTCTGCAGGACGCCCACCATCTTCCCCAAACCCTGGGAGAATTCTTGGACGCGACGGAGCGCCTCCTGGAACAAGGCATTGAGGCCCAGGGGATCCCCTGCGGCCTGCAGCTCCTCTACGAGGCGCTGGAACTCTCCGCCGGCCTGCGCCATGGAAGCCTTGACCTGATCCAGGTCGCTCACCTCCGCCTCCGGCAGCTCCGGGGCCGGGGCCTCCTCACCGGGCACTGCCATCACCTGCTGCTCCGCGGCCTCGGCCAGTGCTATGCCTGGCTCCTCGGCGTAGACCTCCTCCTCGGGCGCGGCCCCCGCTTCCTCCATCTCCTCGGCCCGAACCTCGGGCGCCCCCTCTTCCAACTGGACACGGGGCCCCTCGGCGGCCTTCTCCTCCGGGGTCAAGGCCTCTTCCACGGCCCTGTCGAACTCCTCGAACAGCAGACCCTCCTCCTCCTCGATGGCCTCCAGGGTGATGGTCGGGGCCTCCTCTTCCCCTGCCAGCACCCTCTCCACATCCACCTTGAGTGACTCCACCACGCCCCTCGGGTCCCTGGAGGGGTCGTCGATGACACCCATCAACCCGTCCTTCACCCTGTGGAAGGCCTTCATGACCGGCTGATCCAGGTCTGCCCCAAGGGCCTGGATCCTCTCTGTTATCCGGTCCATCCATCCCAGGAGGGTCGAAAGGGCACCATCGGGAAACGTGGCCCTGAGCCTGCGGACCTCCTCGGAGACCTTCTGGAGGGTCCC
>CAZOXN010000364.1:0-3827 GCA_964583655.1 uncultured Desulfarculaceae bacterium
GGACTATGGTCCCAAAGTACCCCTTGGAAGCCAACCTTTGTCTGAATTCCCAGGGAATCTCGTCCTTGGCGTCTACTTCGGCGGCCAGGGGAATCACCTCTGACAAGACAAAGGCCCTAAGCTCGTCCCTGAACGCAATCTGCTCCTGTGTCAAGTCGATCATCAAGACCTCCTCTCTCCATCCAGGGCGAGCGCCTCAGCTTTCTGTTACAGAGAAAATCGTTGTCACATCGCTCGCAATCCTGACACCCCTGGATCCTCGGTGGGCCTTCTCCCCTGCCCAAGTTTTCCCCTTGCCCCTTTTCGCTCTCATCTGGTCCCAATTCAGCCCCCATGGTAGTCGCCGGAGATGAGCCGATCACTTCGCCTTTATCCATTCCCCTGTCACCGCGACCCATGTGGAACCCTGGCGTTTCCCTATCATGCATTGGTCTGGGGCCGAGTGGCTGGCAGATGTGTAGGTGATGGGTGGAAAGACGCCTGTCTCGAAGTCCTTCAAGGTCTCCAGGGCCTTGATCAGCCCCTCGCGGGTCAGGTCGTTGGCGGCCTCAGCCCTCTTGAGCCCCTCCACAAGGATCTTTGAGTAACCGTAGCCCCACATGGAATTGGCATTGTTGGTCTCCGCCTTGGGCTGGTATTTCTTGACGGCCTCCTGATACTCCAGGGCACCTGGGGTTTTTCCGTCCGGCAGGAAATTAACCACTACAGCATAGACGTCTCCTGCAAAGTCGAGGGCCTCCCCGCTCAATGATATGAAGTGTCCAACCGGGAGACCTGACATAACCACCCAGTTCGGCTTCCAGCCAAGCTTTTGTGCCTCTTTCATAATCGCTGCACCCTGAGGGGCCACGGCATGGTTTATGACGTAGTCGGGGTTCATTGATTTCGTCTTGAGCACGGCCGAACTCAAGTCCTTGGCACCCCTCTGATAGGTCACCACACCCACCGCCTCGATCCCGTGCTTCTTGCACTGCTCCAGGAACCCGTCCCGTCCTTCATGACCGAAGTCATCATCCTGGCACATTATGGCGATCTTGGCCTTTGGAGCCTTGTTGAGTATGTAGTCGACGCAGATTCGCGCCTGATCGTGGTAGGCTACCATCTGGTTGAAGATGTACCTCTTGAAGGGGACTGCCAATCGCCTTGACTGGGCTGACACGCTCACAAGCGGGACTTTCCTGGCCTCCAACAGCTCGTTTAGCGCAATGGTTGGAGATGTCCCCACGGAATTCACGAAGCAAAAGACATTGTCCCGGTCAAGGAGCAATTTCCCAGCCGCAAGATGCTGGGCTGGGTCGTATCGTCCGTCCTCGGCGACGATCTTTATCTTCCGCTTGTAAATGCCATCGTCGAATGCCTTCTGGAGGTATGCCTGTTGACCGTAGTATTGCTGGGTCAGCTCGATCACCATGATCCCGGACATGTCCAGTATGGCGCCAACGGTGATAGAGTCCTTGGTGACACCAGGGGCCTGAGCATAAACCGCAGACACTAGCGACACGATGACCAGAGAAATTAAAAAAAAGGCCGAAACGGATCTTCTTTTCATGGCCGCCTCCTTGGCGTAGACGAATTGAACGTTGAGCCGAGAACAGACCTCCCTCCATCCCGCACAGACACACCGAGAAAACCATCACCTCCTTCCTGCGCGAATGCCGCAATACCCTTCGGAGGAGATCTGATGACTCCTCAGCTCTCCACGTACAGGGCCTCCAGCTGCTCTTTGTATTTTTCGGTAACGACCTTTCTCTTCACCTTCTGGGTCGCAGTGATCTCCGACTTGTCCTGATCGAAGTCCTCCTGAAGGATGATGAACTTCTTTATGGTCTCGAACCTGGCCAGTTCCTTGTTCTTCTCCTGGACCTCCTTCTCTATCAAGGCCCTGATCTCGGGCAACTGAGTCAACTCCTTGGTGTCCTTGAAGACGATACGGTTATCCCTGGCATACTTCACGATCTCATCCTCGTCCAGGGTGAAGACTGCGGTGAGGTATTTCTTTCTGTCCCCGTAAACCATGCACTGGTTTATGTACTTGCTCGTCTTCATGACGTTCTCGATGTTGCCCGGGGCCACGTTCTTCCCGCCGGCAGTTATGAAGATGTCCTTCTTCCGATCCGTGATGAAGAGGAAGCCCTCCTCGTCGAACTCCCCCACATCGCCGGTGTGGAGCCAACCCCCCGCGAAGAGTTCAGCGGTGGCCTCCGGGGACTTGAAATAACCCTTGCAGTTTCCAGGAGACCTGGCGAGGATCTCTCCATCCTCGGCGATCATGACCTCCACGCCTGGATACACCTTGCCAGCCGCCCCCACCTTGCACTCCTCCGGCGAGCTGTCAGTAACCGCGCCGCTAGTCTCGGTCATCCCGTACGTCTCCAGTATCGGGACGCCTATGATGTGAAAGAACTCCACGATCTCCCTCGCTATGGGCGCCCCTCCAGACCAGAGGCGAGTGGCCCGGCCTCCCAGCATCTCCCTTATGTTGCGAAAAACTAGCTTCTTGGCCGCCCAGTTCAGGAACCGCAGCAGCAGAGGGACCGGCTCGTGCCTCTCCTTGTGCCGCAGGGCCTTTTTCCCCACCTCGATCCCCAAGCGGTAGCATTTCCTCTGAAGCCAAGTCGCGTCATCCAACTTGGACAAAATCGTATTGTAGAACTTCTCGAACTGCCGAGGGGTGGAGGTGAAAGTGGTGGGGCGGTGCTCCCATATATTGTACATGGCATCCAACCATGACTCCGCTATGACGCTCCTGTGGTTGGTGTAGAGCCTGGAGAACTGGGAGGTGATCTGCCCCCCTATGTGGGCCAGGGGCAGGAAGTCCACGGAGAGGTCCTTTTCGGTCATGTTGCGAAACGTCCGCATGTAATGGCCCACGGACAACGCATTGGAATGGCTGAGCATCGCCGCCTTGGGAGGTCCTGTGGTCCCAGAGGTATAGACGAAGGTGACCACGTCATCTGGCTTCGCCTCCAGGAGCGCCTTCTCGAAGAAATCCGGCGCCCTCCTGGCCGCCTCCCGTCCCAGATCCAGGAACTCCTCCAGGGTCATGCAGCGCGGATCCCCCCTCTGCTCGAACTTCTCCTTCACGATCATCTTCTCCAAGACCGGGAGATTGGCCCACTCCTCGAACACCTTGTCCGCCTGCTCCTGGTCTTCGGCAAAGACCGCCACTGCGTCGCTGTGCTTCAAGATATATTCGCACTGGTTGGGAGGATCCGTGTGGTAAATCCCCACAGTTATGGCCCCGATACAGGCCAGCGCCATGTTCAGGTAGTACCATTCCCAGTTGATGTCGCTCAGGATGGCCACCCGGTCCCCTCGCACCACCCCCATGGCGGAAAAACCCATGGCAGCTGTCTTGACGATCTCCGCGTATTCACCCCAGGTCACGTCGACCCAGTTGCCCCCCTTCTTGTAGGTATATATGACCCGGTCGGGCTGCTTGGTCATGCGATAGAGGAAAAGCTTGGTCAGGGTGTCGAAACCTTCTCCCTCCAGGCCGACCACCTTGCCCAGGACGAACTCACGGGACATCGGGCTGACCCTCCTCCGCGCCCAAATACGCCTCTATGACCCTGGGGTTGCTCCGGATCTCCTCTGGCGCCCCAACGGCGATCACCTTCCCGTAATCCAGCACCGTGATCCTCCGGGCCACCTGCATGACGAGATTCATGTCATGCTCCACCAGAAGCACTGTCACACCCAGATCATCCCGGATATCCATGATGATCTTCGCCACCTCCGCCTTCTCGCGCTCGTTCATCCCAGCCGCAGGTTCGTCCAACAGCAGGATGGACGGCCGCGAAAGCAGGGCCCGTGCTATCTCCAGA
>CAZOXN010000365.1:0-3821 GCA_964583655.1 uncultured Desulfarculaceae bacterium
CCACTATACAGGTGAAACATCCATCGCAACGGTTCTGATCGAAATAGAGACCCATCTGCATCTCTTCCTCCCGAAACCCGCGATCTGCTGCCCTGATCCCCGCCCCTGCCCGGCCGACGCTCCCTGGCGCGAGGAACTGCCACATCTTGGCCTGTGCCAGCCGGGCGGCAAGACGCGGAGCTATTCGATGCGCCCCTGCCTGGTGGGGGAGTAGAAAACGGCCGGCCCAGTCCCTGCCTCAGGCCTGAGCACCCCAGCCCCCTTCTGGGCCTTCAACTTGGAAACAGCGCTTTCCATGTCCATGAGATCGCCGAAATGCATGGCCTCCGTCTCGCAGCACACCACGCAAAAAGGGGCGAGCCCCTTGTCCACCCGCTGGACACACAAGTTGCATTTTCGGACAATGTTTCTCTTCTCGTCGTGGCTCAACGCCCCGTACGGGCAGGAAGCCACGCAGGCCTGACACCCATCGCACATCCCTTCGTCCACCAGGACTATCCCGTCCTCCCTCTTGGAGATGGCCCCCACAGGGCACGCATCCACGCAAGGAGGCTCTTGGCAGTGCATGCACAGGATGGGGACAAAATGCATGCTTAGATCCGGGTGTCTGCCCGAAGGTGTGTCCCTATGGCCACCCCCGATGGTCTCAACCCTGACCCCGGAGCCCACCTCCATGTCGTTTTCCAGTTGGCACGCGATGGTGCAGGTGTGGCAACCGATGCACCTCTCGAGATCGATGACCAGACCAAACCTCTTCTTCATAACCAGCTCCTGACCTCCTGCTGCCCCCTAGACCTTCCAACGGCCACCATGAAACCAATCCCCTCGCTACTCACTGAACCTCTCCACCTCGACCAACCCTGTATTGAAGGGAAAGCCGCCTCCCGGGGAATAATCATCCTTGGTGAGGATGTTCGGACACCCTGCTCGGTCCCTTCCCTTCTGGTCTGGGGTGTACCAAGCGCCCTCCCCCAGGGCCACCACGCCCGGCATGATCCGCTCCGTGACCCGGGCCCGCACGATCGTCTCCCCACGATCGTTGTACACGCGCACCTCCTCCCCGTCCCTTATCCCCCTGCCCGCGGCGTCCTGGGAGCTCAACCACAGGGCCTGCGGCTCTAGCTCCCTGAGCCACGGGTTGTTATGGAAACAAGAATGGGCCCTTGTCTTGTGGTGGATGGTGATGAGCTGGAGCGGATATCTCTCCCTCACAGGGTCAGCCGGCCCCTCCCAAGGCTCCACATACTTGGGGACTGGGGGTATCCGGGGGTCCCCCAGGTCCGCGATCCTCTGACAGTATATCTCTATCTTTCCGGAAGGAGTCGGAAACCGGTGCCTTTCGGGGTCCTGCACATGCATCTGGAACGAGACCTGGGGGCCTTTGAGCGCCATCTTGTGCAGGCCCGCCTTCTTGAAGGCCTCGAGGTCCGGGATTTCATCCAACATGTCCCCCATGAGGCGCATCATCTCCATGATCCCCTCCTCCTCGGGCAGCTCCAAGGCCGGGCAGAGCACCCCGAGCCTGCGGGCCAGCTCCCTGCATATGTCCCGGTCGGATCTCGCCTCGCCCACTGGCTCGATGACCTTGTTCAGGTACAGGAAGTACGGGCCCGAGAGCCAGGGCCTGGCGAAGTCATTTCTCTCCCAGTGGGTCGTCACCGGGAGCAGCACGTCGGCGTACCTCGCCGTGGCAGTCATGAACTGCTCATGGACCACTATGAAATCGAGCCTCTTCAGCGCCTCGACCCCTTTGTTCACGTTGGGGAACTGGTTCAGCGGGTTCCCAAAGGCGATATAGGCCATCTTCAGGTCGCTAGGATATCCGCCAGCCTTGCCCTGCAGGATGGCGTCCCAGATACGGCAGAAATGAAACCGTCTTCTTAGGCGCCTCGGGACATCCAGGGCCTTCAGTTGTTCCTGATATCCTGCCCCTTCCTTCTCCGCGGCGAGGGTTGGAGGAAACATGGGTCCCACGGGACCGCGCTCGAACCCTGCAGCCCCGCCCCCTTGGACACCCACGTTGCCGGTCATGGCGGCCAGGGTCGAAGCCGTCCTGTGGAATTGCTCCCCGAAGGCCGTACGGCCAGGGGCGAAGCCTGGGATGAGGGCCCCGGGTCTCATGGTGGCGTACTCCCTGGCCAAGGCCACTATGTCGGGGGCGGGCACAGCGCTGATATGCTCTGCCCAGGAGGGCCTCTTGGGCACCCCATCCTCCACCCCCAGGACGTAATCGCGGAACTTGTCGAATCCCACGGTATGCCTATCGAGGAAGGCCTCGTCTTGCAGCCCTTCCGTGATCATCACATACGCCATGGCGACCATCACCGCCGCGTCGGTCCCAGGCCTGATGGGTATCCAGCGGTCCGCCAAGACAGCGGCGGTGTCTGTGTACCTGGGGTCCACCACCACGACCCTGGCCCCGGCCTCCTTGGCCTTGACTAGGTGATACATGCTGTTCGTCCCGTAGATGGATGTCGCCGGGTTCACCCCCCACAGGATGATCAGCCGGGAGTTCACGAGGTCATCCCTGGTGTTGCCCGTGGTCAGGGTACCGTAAGTGGCCCTGGAGGCAAACGTGGAGTTCTCCGCCGAGGCCCCTCCCCACCCCGATGTGTACCCGCCCAAGGCCCTGAAGAGCTCGTGAAGGGTGGGCACACCGTTGTGAAACACCCCAGCCGAGCCGGAGTACGTATGCAGGAGTATGGCCTCTGGGCCGTATGTATCCTTGACCCTCAGTATCTCCTGGGCCACCCGGTCGAGGGCCTCCTCCCAGCTCACCCTTCGGAATCGACCTTCCCCCCTTTCACCCACCCGAACCTGGGGAAACAGGAGGCGATCCGGAGCGTAGACCTGCTTCCTGTAAGCCCTTCCCCTGGCGCAGGCCCTGAGCTGTGGCTCCTCGGTGTCGTCTGTCTCCACCCTGATGGCCACACCCTCCTTGACGTGCACCTTGAGGACGCAGCGCCCACCGCAGTCGTGACAGGCCCCGGTTGGCACCACCCGCACATCCCCTCCTGATCCCATATCAAACCTCCTCGCTTCCCTATCTTCACCGGTCCGTGTACGCAGGGCCCCTCTTCTCCCTGAAGGCCCTGATGGACTCCTCGAAGTCCTCGGTAAGACCGCACAAGATCTGGGTTCGGTTCTCTATCTCCATGTGCCTCCGAAGCCCAGGGACGTCGAGGCTCATGTTGAGCAACTCCTTGGTCATCCTGATGCCGAACGGGGAGTTCTGCATGATCTCCCTGGCCAACTCCATGGCGGCCTTGACATCCTCCCCCTCCGGCACGACCCGGGAGACTAGCCCGATGGCCTTGGCCTCGGCCGCATCGAGAAACCGGCCGGTGTACAGGAGCTCAGAGGCTGCGGACGCACCGACTACGCGAGGGAGCAGCCAGGAGATGCCCATGTCGCCACCCGATGCCCCTATCCGGATGAAGGCTGCGTTGAACCGCGCCGTCTCGTCCGCTATACGGATGTCGCTCGCAACGGTCAGTGAAAAACCGCCACCCGATGCCGGGCCATGGACCGAGGCGATCACCGGCTGCGGGATCTCTCTGAGCCGAAGGGTCAGGCCAGCCACGCACTGCTGCAACCTATATCGCCCCTGCACCTTCCCCACTGGCTCCCGCCAATCCAGACCTTCCTTCAGGTCAGTGCCGGCGCAGAAGGCCCGGCCGCTTCCGGTCAAGATGACAACCCTGGTCTCGATGTCTCTGTCGAGTTCGTCCAAGGCCCTGTGCAGTTCCTCGACCAGGGGGAGGGAGAGGGCGTTGAGCCTCTCCGGACGATTCAGAGTCAACAGCGCTATCCCTTTGTCT
>CAZOXN010000366.1:0-3807 GCA_964583655.1 uncultured Desulfarculaceae bacterium
GAGTGGAGGAATCGGTTCTTCAGGCTCAAGGCCCCCTTGGATGAAGCCATTGCCCAGGTGGAGGCCAGGATCGAGGGGGCCACCAGGCGCCTGGATGAGATCCAAGCGGAGATGGCCGATCCAGGGCTCTACCGAAGCGGGGAGAGGGTGCGCGCCCTCCAGGAGGAGTACGGAAGGCTCAAGTCCCAGTTGGCGGCGTGGAACGCGGAATGGGAGGCCCGCCATCTCCAGTTGGAGGCCCTGGAGGAAAAGATGAGGCAGGAGAGGCCTTCATGAGGGCGGCGGACTTGCATTTGGAAATCCTTGCCCGATCATGAGGTTCTGATAAAGATGAGGAGGACTCGACACATGTGGTCTTCGCTGTTTCTTGACCACTCAAAGTGAGGAGGATCGTCATGAGACCGTTGTCCCGGCTTCTTCCTTTCTTGTTGTTGGGTCTCTCGGCTTGCCCGGGCATTCAATACACCGACAAGGTCACTGCCGTCCCCATGGCCACGGACAAGCCCAAGACGGATACAAGGGTCTTGGCAAAGGCGGAGGAATGGAGGAACTCCGGAGTAATCGTCGAGAAGGGGAAGAAGTATTCCATAAAGGCCAAGGGGAGGTGGCGCCACGGACCAAGTTGCGCTTGGACTGGTCCTGACGGTATTGGGGCCTACACCCCGCTCTGCTGGGACCTCGGGGGGCAAATCCTAACCGGATGGAGCCATGCTGCCCTCGTGGCGAAGATAGGAGAAGGAGGGTCAACGTTTGGAGTCGGTAACGAGATGGAGTTGTCTCCCGAAGAGACAGGGACCCTCTATTTCCGGATCAACGAGGGGCTAGGCCACAACGGGGATAACGAAGGACATGTGGATGTGTCGGTTTCCATGGTCGTGGCTGAGGAAAGGATCAAGAGGCTCTCCATAATCATCAAGTATCCCGAAGAGTCCACAAAGATTCAGAGAGATGAGACCTCTCTCATTTGCACCATAGAGTCGGCCCAGCCCATATCCGAGGTGCGCATCACCATCAACGGTAAACCCATCCCGCAAGCGAGAGACATCTCGTCAGGCTCGGTGCGCGGCCGGAAGAGCGTTCCTGTCGAGACAACCGTCCCCCTGGAGATAGGCCAAAACGTGATCGGGGTCAGCGCGACGGACGAGGCAGGCAACACCGAACAGAAGGTGGTCACGGTCAAAAGGGAGTTGGCTGCTGTGGCGATGCCAGGGGTCAAGGAAGAGCGATTCAGGGGGCAGCGGTGGGCGGTGGTCGTCGGGATCTCGAAGTACAAGAACTCACATCAGATACCGAATCTTCGATACGCCGACAAGGATGCCTCTGCTTTTTACGATTTCTTGCGCAGTCCCCAGGGGGGTGGGTTCCCAGAAACTCATATCAACCTCCTTCTGAATGAAAACGCCACATATCAGGCCTTGAGGAGCGCCCTCTTCACCTTCTTGCAGAGGGCTATCGAGGAGGATCTCGTGGTCATCTATATCTCCGGCCACGGGGCCCCTGATCCCAAGAACCAGAAAAACCTCTATTTCCTTTCCTACGATACGGATGTGGCGCAGATAGCCTCCACGGCATTCCCCATGTGGGACCTGGAGACCGCCATCCAGCGGCAGATCAAGGCCCAAAAGGTCGTGATCATCAGCGATACCTGTCATGCTGGGGGCGTGGGTGGGGGCATCGGGACCAGGGCCCTGGATCCCAAGGAGAACCTGATCAACAGATATCTCCTCGGCCTTGCTCAAGCGAAGAAGGGGATCGCTGTCTTCACGGCCAGCGAGGCCGGTGAGCAATCCATGGAATCCGAGAACTGGGGCGGAGGCCATGGGGTATTCACCTACTATCTGCTCAAGGGCCTGCACGGGGAGGCGGATTCCAACAACGATGGGATCGTTTCCCTGGGAGAAGCCATGGACTATACCTCGGAGCGGGTGAGGAGGGATACGAACAGCCAACAGCATCCTGACACAGCAGGGATGTTCGACCGAAACATGCCCATGGCCATAGTCAGGTGACCCTTGGGGCCCTTTCCTGGAATCCAGCCCGCCCCCCTTCCTCGGCCACGAGGTCTCTTGCGAATCTCTTTTTGTTGCCCGGCCGTAGTGATTCCTGGCCCCAGGCGAGACCCTGACGAAGACCCGGAATCCAGGAATTTCAAACAGTTCTGGATTACGGCGTTGGCCGCAACGACGCTAGGGGGGCTTTGCAAGAGGCTCAACATATTGTACAAAATTTTTCTTGACACCATAGATAGTGTGTGATATGGAGATAAAAACCGCCGGGCGAGCTTTGGGTACCTGGTCCGATTCAAATGGAACCTTTCCCATGCCCTCCGGGTTTTACGGCCCGGTGGTTTCCCGGGGGGCATGGCCTTTTTTTGGCACAGGTTGGCAGGAGGCGTAAAAAAAGCCCCCGCTGGGTACGGGGGCCAAAGCAAAGGAGGTAGAGGGAGTTGTTTCCTACCTAATGAGACAACGCTTCTCCCAAAAGGTTCCCAAAAAATTCGCAGCCCCGAAAAATTTTTTTCCCACCCTCATATGCGGGCCCCTTCCAGAAGACCGAGGTGTCACTGATCCCTGGGAGTCGCTTTTCCCCCAGCGGCCATATCGTGTAGACTATCCAGATAGGATACCAACCGTAGAGCAAGAGGTGACCTGATGCGCTTCGGTCCTGAGCCCGACCTTGTCCTGCTCCATCCGCCCAGTGTGTACGACTTCAGAGAGCTACCCATAATGTTCGGTCCCATAAGCGACGTGGTCCCATCCACCTCTATCTTCGAGATGTATCCCATAGGCTTCACCGCCATGGCAGAGTACCTGGGGAGGCACGGCTTTCGCGTCAGGATCCTCAATCTCGCCCTGCGCATGTTGAAGAGCGCCAGGTACCACCCGGAGATGGCCATTCGGAGGCTCAATCCGAGGGCATTCGGCATCGACCTCCATTGGCTCCCCCATGCCCAGGGCAGCCTCGCCGTGGCCGCCATCTGCAAGAAACATCACCCGCATACAGCTGTCATCTTCGGCGGTTTCTCGTCTTCCTACTTTTACGAAGAGCTCATGGCCAGGCCAGAGGTGGACTTCGTGATCCGGGGCGACTCGGCGGAAGAGCCGCTCCTGCTCCTCATGAAGGCGCTCACAGGGCAGGGCCCGAGGCTCGAGGAAGTGCCGAACCTCGTCTGGAAAAGCAGGGAAGGTAGGATCATTGCCAACCCCCTCACCCACGTCCCCGAGGATCTCGACCATTACCAGGACAATTATGGCCACATGATACGTTCCGCTCTGCGTCACCTGGACGTAAAGGGCATGATCCCCATCCATGACTGGTGGTCCTATCCCATAACCGCTGTCATGACCTGTCGCGGGTGCGTCCACGAATGCTCCTTTTGCGGAGGTAGTCGTCTGGGACTCAGGCTCCTGGGAAACCGAGCCAAGCCGGCGTTTCGATCTCCCCAGAGGATCGTCGAGGACGTCCTCCGGATCGCACGGTTCACCTCCGCCCCCATCTTCGTGGTGGGCGACCTGCGCCAAGGCGGTGACTCTTACGCGGATGCGATCCTGGAGGGCCTGAGGGGCAAGGGGATTAAGAACCAAGTGGTCCTGGAGCTCTTCACCCCGGCGGGCCAGGACTACTTCGGCAAGGTCTCCAAGGCCATAGAGAACTTCAACCTGGAGATGTCCCCCGAGAGCCACTACCCTCAAGTGCGCGCTGCTAGCGGCAAGCATTACAGCAACGCTCAACTGGAGTTGACCATCCAGGAGGCCCTGGATGCGGGGTGCAGGAAGTTCGACCTCTTCTTCATGATCGGACTTCCCC
>CAZOXN010000367.1:0-3799 GCA_964583655.1 uncultured Desulfarculaceae bacterium
GGAACCTCTATTCCAATGCAGTGGGCGGGTGGGAGGCCAACGAGTTCGACAGGCTGGGCCGCGGGGTTTCGACCCTTCTCTGTCTTCCTCTGGCACACTCCTTCGGAGTCGTGGTCATGAATGCCGGGTTCCTGAACCCGTATCCCGGGGCCTTCTACGTGCTCATGAGCTGGTTCAACCCCGAGGAGATATTCCAGCTCATAGAGAGACACAAGGTCTACGCATTCACCGGTGTGCCCACCATGTACCACATCCTCTTGAACCATCCCTCGGCGGAGAAGTACGACCTGAGCTCCCTCAAGCGTTGCATCATAAGCGCGGCGCCAGTCACCCCTGAGCTTTACAAGGCATTCACCGAGAAGTTCAAAGTGGAGATGCTCGAAGGGTACGGCCTGACCGAGGCCTCCCCTGCAGTGGCCCTCTGCAGGGGCTCCATGCCTTACAAGCCTGGCTCGTGCGGAGTGCCCTTCCCCAATGTGGAGGTCCGCATAGTAGACGATGAAGACAGGTTCCTGCCTCCCTACGAACATGGCGAGATAGTGGTACGGGGCCCCAATGTCATGAAAGGTTATTACAAGAGGCCCGAGGAGACGGCCCAGGCCCTGAGAAACGGATGGCTCCATACAGGGGATGTGGGGTACCTCGACGAAGAAGGGTATCTTTACATAACGGATCGCAAGAAGGACATGATCATAAAAGGGGGGGAAAACATCTATCCCAGCGAGGTGGAGTCTTACCTCGTGGAGCACCCAGCCGTGTCAGAGGCCGCGGTCATCGGGATCCGAGACGAGAAGTACGGCGAGGACGTCATGGCCTTCGTGGTGCTCCGCCCCGGACAAAAGGTCAGCGAGGAGGAGTTGATCGTGTCTTGCCAGGGCAAGCTGGCCAAGTTCAAGTGCCCGGCCAGGATCAAGTTCGTTGAGGCCCTGCCCAAGACCCTGGTGGGGAAGGTCCAGAAAGGGGAACTCAGGAAGATGGTCTAGGCCCATGCCTCGGATGGACCCGCTGGTGGCCTTCCTTCACGGGGGGAGCTGGCCCGAATCCAGTCGAACCATCAACCCGTCCCTGGCCACCACCGGTCTCTGGGGCATCCCTAGGTCCTCTGCGATGCTCGTGACCACTGACTGCCAGTCGTCGTGACACAGGGGATTTGGGTACGGGACGCCGGTCCGCGGGTTCAGGATCGGGTCCTTGGCGGGGGTGCCCTTGAGCCCCCTGGGTTGGGGGTCGCCTTCCACCTGGTACTCCTCGGAGATGTGCACCAGGTAGACCTGCGCAGGGGACCATCTCCTGATGAATTGCAAGGCTCGCTGAAAGCTCATGTGATTGGGCCTGTTGACGGCTGGCTCGTGGAGCCAATGGGATTGGATCACTAGCAGGTCGAGGGGGCCTTCCAGCGGCGGGTCTTCGAGGACGTCTTTGAAGTCGCTGGTGTAAAGGAGCCGCAGGGTCCTGCCCTGCTCCCTCCCCTCGATGATGTATCCGACCGAGCCCCGCGCCACATCCCCGTGGTAGGTAGGAAAAGGTATCACGCGGGTCCTGAGGCCTTCCAGGGGCTCCCCTGGAAAGGCCACCCGTTTTTCCAACAGCCCCATATCATTCAGGAGGTATCCGAAGACCCCTTCCACCCTGGCCCAGGTCTCCTGGGTGGCATAGATGGGAATGGGCCTCCATGAGTCCCTCTCCTGGACCCGCCTGAAGGAGACAAGTTCGTCCAGGCCGAGGAAGTGATCCCCATGGGAGTGCGTCAGGAGGATCGCCTCGGGAGGGGAATCCAGGACCCCGGCCAGTTGCCTCCTCGCATCCGGTCCGCAGTCCACCAGTATCCTGTCTTGGCCACGCACCAGGAGACTCGTGCGGGTGCGTTCCTCGTGGCGCTCCCTCAGGGTCTGGCACACCCTGCAACTGCATCCCAGCTCCGGCAGGCCCCAGGCCGCCCCAGTGCCCAGAAAGGTGACCTCCATGCCCTTCGCAGTGCCCCTCTCGTGGCCCCCGCCACCTGCCCGGCGAGGCGCCACAGCCCTAACGACCGTAGGTCCCCATGAGCTGGGCCTCGGCCTTTACCTTGCCCTCCATGGCCTTGAGCAGCTCTGCCTTGGTGGCACCAGGCGGGAGATTCACCCGGCTCCCCAGGGCATAGAGCTTGAAGAAATACCTGTGCGGGCGCCCAGGTGGTGGACAGGGGCCACCGTAACCTATGCGGCCGAAGTCGTTTCTGCCTTGCGCCCCCCCTCGCGGCAACGTCTCTGTGGTAGGCACCCCTTCCGAAAGAGAACGGGTCTCGGGCGGCAGGTCATATAGCACCCAATGGACCCAGGTCCCTACCGGGGCATCCGGGTCATCTGCGATGAGGGCAAAGGATTGGGTGCCATCCGGAATTCCCGACCACTCCAGTGAAGGGGAGAGGTCAGGCCCGTCGCAGGTGTGCTTCCTCGGGATGGGCTGCCCGTTTTGGAACGCCTTGCTCCTGATCTCCATCGCCATGGCCAACCCTCCTTGGGTGAAGAGGTCCGATGCACTGACCTGGGACCTTTGTTCCTGGACATCGCTTCCGCGATGTCTTCCCCGACTCAGCCGGGGAGCGAGGGGCGAACGGCAGAATCTTACCCCAAAACCTATCCCAGGGCAAACCCCTCGGGGCTGAAGAAGCCATGACGCCGGCTTTCTCCTCACGCCTCACTGAGGGACGGGCCTAGTGCCCCCGCACCTTGAGGAGCAGCTCCCGAGCGAACAGGGCGGCCCCGACGGCCCCCACGATCTGCGGCTCCGGGGGGACGCGGGCCCTGACCCCGAGGGCCTGTTCCAGTCGGGAGACGATCCCCACGTTCTTGGCTATCCCGCCGCTGATCACGAAGTCCTCCTCCACCCCGACGCGACGCACGAGCCCCTTTATCCTGTCCGTCATTCCGTCGCAAAGGGCGGCTAGGATCTCCTCCACTGAGACGCCCTCGCGCATGAGGGAGAGGACCTCCGACCTGGCGAAGACCACACACGTGTTGCTTATCCTGCGAGGCACTCCTGGAAAGGACATGGAGAGACGGCCTATCTCCTCCAGCCTCACCTGGAGCAACGAGGCGATCACCTCCATGGCCCGCCCCGTCCCCGCAGCGCACTTGTCGTTCATCATGAAGGCGGTGACTTTGCCGGCTCGGTCGCAGCGTATGGCCTTGCAATCCTGTCCCCCCATGTCCAGGATGGTCCGCGCCGACGGAAAGAAGAAGTGGGCGCCTTTGGCGTGGCAAGAGATCTCCGAGACGTTCCTCTGAGCAAAAGGAACGATGACGCGTCCGTATCCTGTGGAGACGGTCCAGTCTATCTCTTCCCTTCGCACATTGTCCGCCTTCAAGGCCTCCTCCAAGGCCTCCTGAGCCGTGGCAGCGCTGTCAGGTCCTGTCCGCACGATGCTCCACGCTACGATCTCATTGTCACGCATGACCACCGCCTCCGCGGACAGGGAACCCACGTCTATGCCGCAGGTGATCATCCCAACTCCTCCAGCCCGCCGCCTTGCCCTGCACTGGAGGCACGTCCCGACCCTTTTCTCCCCCCGCAGGCCTGTATGAGGCCATTGCCGCGGGTGGAATCCCTGGCCAGCAACGCAGCCCCGAGGGCCCCCACGATCTCAGGCTCCTGTGGCACCCACAGCCCGGATGACAAATGCCTCCTCAGGGCCTCGACCACCCCGACATTCCTGGCAACACCGCCCGTGAGCACCACCTCTGGCTCCACTCCCACTCGCATCGACAAGGGCACGACCTTGCTCGCCACGGATTCATTGACCGCCCTGAGGACCTCCTCT
>CAZOXN010000368.1:0-3783 GCA_964583655.1 uncultured Desulfarculaceae bacterium
GGCGGTGGATGCAACGCCGTGGACAACATGATCCGATCGGATCTCCAGGGCGTTGAATTCATCGCCGCCAACACCGATGTGCAGGACCTCAAGGCCTGCCAATCCCCGGTGAAGATCCAGTTGGGGGCCAGGCTCACCAAAGGCCTCGGGGCTGGGGCCAACCCGGAGATAGGCAAGAGCGCCGCCTTGGAGGACATCCAGAGGATCAAAGAGGGCCTGGCAGACACCGACATGCTGTTCATCACCGCGGGCATGGGGGGTGGGACCGGAACCGGTGGGGCCCCGGTCATAGCCAAACTGGCGAGGGAGATGGACATCCTGACGGTGGCCGTGGTGACGAGGCCCTTCTTCTTCGAGGGCAGGCGCAGGCAGGTGCAGGCCGAGCAAGGGATCAGGGAGTTGGAGGAGGTGGTGGATACACTGATAACCATCCCCAATGACCGGCTCCTGAGCATCTCCGGAAAGGAGACGAGGCTTCAGGAGGCGTTCCAGCTCGCCGACGACGTCCTGCTCCAGGCCGTCAAGGGCATCTCCGACATCATCACGGTCCATGGGATCATCAACGTCGACTTCGCCGACGTCATGGCCGTCATGTCGGGGATGGGTATGGCCTTGATGGGAACCGGCATGGCCTCCGGGGACAGCAGGGGCGTGGAGGCCGCGCAACTGGCCGTCTCCAGCCCATTGCTGGAGGATATCTCCATAGCCGGGGCCACGGGCATCCTCATCAACATCACAGGCTCCAGCAAGAGCCTCACCCTCGACCAAGTGAAGGAGGCTGTTGCCCTGGTGCACAAAGAGGCCCACGAGGAGGCCAACATCATCTTCGGGGCAGTGATCGATGAGGAGATGGGTGATGAGCTGAGGATCACCGTCATCGCCACCGGCTTCCCCAGGCCCATGGCGATGGAGGAGGCACAACCCCTTAGGGCCGTGGCAGGCGGCGCGAGGGGCGGGCACGTGGGCCTGGAGTTCTCCCCCCCATTGCGGAAGGGGCAGGTCGCGCCAGGCGGGGCCAGGACGACCCCGACCACAGGGCGGCGAAGGGAGTCCTACAGGCTGGACGACCTCGACATACCGACGTTCCTGCGAAAGCAGGCGGATTAGGCCCGGCCGGGAACGCCTTGGCATAACATGGAGAGGGCCAGGGGCCGTGCTGGCAGTGTCTGAAGTCCTGGTCTCCTCGGTAGGTGTTCCTTGGCGGCCGCGCCTTCTGGGATGGCCGCTATGGCCGATCCCACCGAGGGCCCTCTCTTTCGCGCTTCACCTCCCAAGGCCGCTGAGGCGTTAGGCGGCGCTTTCACGGAAACGACATTGACCCACAGGTCCAAGAGATCGAGACATCCTGACATCCTATCCAGGGAAGATGGATTCGTGCTCAAGGAGTGGGGGGGGAAGATCCCCATTGCCATCATCTACCCCAACTACTACAGCGTCGGGATGTCCAACCTCGGGCTCCAGCTCGTATACCACGTGCTGAACCTCGAGAGGGACGTTGTATGCGAGCGCCTCTTCCTCCCGGAGGCGAGCCAAGACAGGACTCCCCACCACCCCCAGTTACCCCTGTCCGTGGAATCCCAGCAGCCGCTGAGGAGATTCGAGATCCTGGCCTTCTCCGTCCCGTTTGAAAACGACTACCCCAACGTGTTGAGCATCTTGGCCGCGTCGGGGATCCCCATGGAGGCGAGCCGCAGGCTACCCCCTCATCCCATGGTATGGATGGGGGGGGTGACCGCCTTCCTGAACCCCGAGCCCATGGCCCCGTTTGTGGACCTCTTCGCCGTGGGTGAGGCCGAAGAATTGCTCCCGGAACTCCTCCAGGTCTATCGAAGTTGCAGGGCACGGCGTCTTGACAAAGGGGAATGCCTCGAGGCCTTGAGCCAGGTAAAGGGCGTTTACGTCCCATCCCTGTACGAGGTGAGGTACGACCGTAGGGGCCTTATCAGCTCCTTTCGTCCTCGAGGGTCTGCCCCCCCCCGGGTCCTGCGCCGCATCACCAAGGACCTCTCGCGGGTCGTCCCAGCCTCCAGGATCCTCACCCCTGTGACCGAGTTCGAATCCCTGTTCCTCGTGGAGATCGGCCGAGGATGCCCCAGGGGGTGCCGGTTCTGTGCAGCCGGCCATGTCTTCAGGCCCACGAGGCACAGGCCCCTTGAGGTGCTGCTGCCCGTGCTTTCGGAAGGCCTGCGTCGGAGAGGCCGCATCGGGCTCATAAGCCCCTCTGTGGGAGATCACCCGCAGATCGACCATATCTGTGAGGAGATCATGTCCCAGGGAGGAGCGGTCTCCGTTGCCTCCTTGCGGGTGGATGCCTTGGGAGACCCCTTGTTGCTCTACCTAGTCCGAAGTGGACACAAGACCCTCTCCATCGCCCCGGAGGCCGGCTCTCAGCGAATCCGCGACGTCATCCAGAAGGGTTTGGAGGAGGATCGTATCCTCGATGCTGTCCAACGCATCGCCCATGCGGGCATCCCTGCGTTGCGCCTCTACTTCATGATAGGACTACCCCTGGAGACCCAAGAGGACGTGGAAGCTGTGGCGCTCCTCACACGCAAGATCCTCCACCATGGGCGAAAGGCTACGGGTGGGCGCGGATTCGAGCGGGTCACCCTGAGCGTCAACCCGTTTGTTCCCAAACCTTCCACCCCGTTCCAATGGCATCCCCTCATGGGAGAGGGCGAGTTGAAGGCCCGGATCAAGAACCTGAGGCAGCACCTTCAGAAGGAACGAACCGTCAACGTGACGCACGAGCCGCCGAAGTGGGCCAAGGTCCAGGCCATCCTCTCCAGGGGAGACCGCCGGCTCAAGGAGGTCTTGGTCCGGGTCTCCCAGGGAAAGAGCTGGTCCCAGGCCTTCAAAGAGGTGAACATCAATCCCGATTTCTACGTGTACCGCGCCAGGGAGGTCGACGAGATCCTCCCGTGGGATTTCATAGACCACGGATGGCCCAAGGACTCCCTCTGGCGCACGTACCGGAGCGCCATGGACAAGGGATCGGTCCCGGAAGTGGGCCCCTCCTGATCCTCACAAGTGTCAAGCGATTTGACCAGGGGCCGAGATCCAGTGGCCTAGAGAGGTCACAGCCTGGACCCCTCCTACCTGGGTGCCGACCTCTTACGAATTCATCGAAGGTCGTCACCACTGACAACGTGCCACGGACGACTGACTCCATGAGACAGCCCGATGGGTCAAGACGAGTTCAGCCCGTAACTGGAGGTTTCTCTTTTTGAGCCGCCTCTTGAAAGGAGGCCACTGCCTGCTCGGCCGCCCTTCGGATCTCCTCCATGGGATCCGATCGGGCCACCCCTTGCAGCACGCGAAGCGCCCTGGGGGACTGAACCCGCTCCAGGATGCCGCTCAGTGCCGACACTGCGCTTCGGCGCACATCCTCTGTCTCCATCCTCGAGAACAGCCCCTTGCGGACCAGCAACGCCTCCAACATGGGGACGTCTTCGTCCTGCCCCAGGGCGCCTAGGGCCCGCAGGGCCTTGATCCTCACCACAGAGTCCTTGAGACCCAGACTTGAAGCACGCGCCGCAATGGCCCGCAACCTCTCCCTAGCCTTGGGGCCCCCCAGGGCTTGAAGGACCTCTACTGCCCTGACTCGAACGCCCTCGTCCGGATCATCTATGGCCTTCAGCACGCCCTCCTGCGCCTTGGGGGTCCCGATCCTACCCAGCCCCTGTACCACCTCCTTGCGAACCCGCGCCTCTGGATGGCTCAGGAGCCCCAGGAAGGAAGGCACTGAACGGACGTCTTTGAGGTCCGAAAGGACCTTTACCG
>CAZOXN010000369.1:0-3780 GCA_964583655.1 uncultured Desulfarculaceae bacterium
CCCAGGAGGTGGCAAATGAGACTCGCCGAGAAAGTAGCCATAGTCACAGGGAGCACTTCGGGGATTGGTCGGGCCATAGCGACGGTTTACGCACGGGAAGGGGCGAAGGTGGTGGTGGTAGGTCGAGACGGCCCTCGTCTCGGCCAGGTAAAGGAGGAGATTGGGGCGGTTTCAGGGGCGTGCCTCGGCATTCAGGCTGACCTGCGCAACCTGTCCGAGATTGACAAGGTGGTCCGGGAGACCATGAAGGAGTTCGGTCGTGTCGACGTCCTAGTGAACAGTGCAGGGGTCTTCGAGCTCTGTGACTTCCTAGAGATAACGGAAGACTTCTTCGATAGGACTATGAGTCTGAATCTCAGGAGCCTCTTTTTCATGACGCAACGCGCGGCAAGAGAAATGAAGAACCAAGGAAAAGGGAAGATCATCAATTTGGCATCCATCGGCGGCGGGACGGTGGGCTTCCCGACAGGATCAGTATATTGCGCGTCCAAAGGGGCCATAGTGAGCGTCACCCAAACCCTGGCCCTGGAGCTTGCTCCTTACAAGATAAATGTGAACGCCATCAGCCCCGGCAACGTCAGGACCCCCATGAACGAGCATCTGCTAGCCGATCCTGATTACCTCAAGGCAATGCTGGATCAAACCCCCTGGGGCCGCATCGGCGAGACTACGGACATCACCCCTGCCGCTGTGTACCTGGCTTCGGATGAATCGGACTATGTGACAGGGATCCAACTGGTGATAGACGGGGGATGGTCGTGCCCCTGAGAAGAGATCAGTCGGTTGGGTTATAAGATGTGTCCTGAATGCGTACATCTTTGATGACCTCCTGAGAGGTTACGCACGGGGTGCCGTCGGCCAGTCCGCCGAAGGCCTGCGGTGCCGAATCCTCGCGAGGACATAGTTCCGATTACGGGCAAAGCCCGCCTAGGGGTTTTCGGATTTGGACGAACATAGGAAAGGAGGACAAAAATGAAGGTGGGACGCGCAACGGCGGCAATGGTGCCCATGGTAGTGATCGGTATTCTCTTTGCCTGGATTCACCCGGCATCGGCCGCTCAGGAAGGGAAGCCGATGAAACTCAAGGTCGCCGGGGTCTTCGCCCCCCCGGAGGTGAGTTCCGTCAGCGCGACCGTGAAGGCATGGGAGGAGGAGGTCACCGCACGGACCAACGGGAGGATCACCTTTGAGAATTTTTGGGGCGCGGCCCTAGGCGCCCCAGCTGAGCATCTGGATCTTGTCAAGACCGGGACTGCCCAGGTCGCCCAGTTCACCGAGCAGTACCAGCCCAGCAGATTGGTGATCGGGGACTTCGAGTACGTCTTCCCCTTCGGACCAACGGATTACGAGATTGTGGCAAAGGCTACGAGACAGATCCGATCAGAGTTCAAGGAATTTACCACCGACTATGTCAAGGAGAACGTGATCGTCATCGCCGACCCTCCGGTGTCCACGTACAATTTCATGAGCAAGGTTCCGTTGAAGAGCATCAAGGACTTCCAGGGCAAGAAGGTCGCTCTGATCGGGCGGTTCTTCGGAAAATGGTTGCCCCCGGGCGCGACCGGTGTGGTGAGACCGGCCGGGGAGCGGTACGACCTGCTGAGGTCAGGGGTGGTGGATGCCGACCTTCTGCCCTTCGAGTATTCATTCGCCCTGAAGCTCCACGAACTGGCCAAGTACTTCATCAAGGTGGACCTGACGACCTGCGCCGGCGCGCCCATTGTCATGAATATGACCACGTTCAAGGCGCTTTCCCCGGAAGACCAGCAGATCATTCTCGATGCCGGCAAGAACGCCGAGATGAAGGCAGTGCGGGAAATCCTGCCCCAGCTATGGGACAAATGCGAGAAAGCATGGAAGGCAGCCGGGGTGGAGTTCATTGACTTCCCGGCAGAGGAGAAAAAGAAGTGGGCCGAGTCCCTGGAGGACACCCCGGCAGAATGGGCGGCCGAGGTAGAGGCCAAGGGGTACCCCGGCTTCAGGATTGTACAGCGGTGGCAGGAGATCACGGCCGAGTTGGGGCACAAGTGGTCCCGCAAGTGGGGGGTCAAAAGGTAGGTCCGTTGTTTGCCCGGCACCCCACCTAAGGGGGTAAGACTTGCGCTGGCCTATCCGGGCGGTCCATCGGCCCCGACGGCCGGGGGGGATTTGCCGTCTGCCCTTGCTAGGCCGGCAGACATACCCCTTGTTTGGGGCAGGCATCTTTCCGTTCCTTCCTGGCCAGTGCTGTTGGGGGGCAGGACCAAACGGGCTGACAGGAGATGGACAGGATGATCCTCGAAGCTGACCGGGTGCTTCGGAGAGTCGAAGGCGCCCTGCGGGTCGTCTCGTGGCTAGTCACCCTTTTCACGACTCTTCTGATTGTCACAGATGTATCCTTGAGATTCCTTCTCAACAAACCACTACCTGCCACCTGGGAGATGAGCGAAGTCCTGATGCCATACATCGTGTTTCTGGGTCTTGCCTACGCCCTGACCGAGAAGGCCCATATTCGCGTGTCCCTTATAACGGACGAGCTGCCGCGAAAGGGACAACTCATCTGCGCGGCCTTCGCCAGTCTCCTCAGCTTCTCCATGTGCGCCCTGATCACCTGCTGGTCCTGGCTGAAGTTCTGGGATTCCTTCTTGATTCGGGAGGAGATCCTGGCCCCGATTCACATCCCGTGGTGGTTCGGGAAATTCGCCATGCCCTTGGGGATGGCCTTCTTCACTATCCGATATCTGGTGCAGGCGGCTTCCGCCATGATCGAGTGCACAAAGCTGCGGCGAGGTTGAGGCATGGATCCGTTGGCCGTCGGTCTGCTGGGGGTACTTGCTCTGCTGGTCCTGTTGAGCCTGGGGGTTCACATCGGTATCGCCTTGGTCATCTCCGGGTTCCTGGGCCTCACCATGCTGAACGGTTTTCATGCAACCATTCCGACGGTGGTCTCTGGCTTCTACCACAAGATCTCCAACCCTGCACTCATCACCCTGCCCCTGTTTGTCCTCATGGGTTTTCTGGCCAGCGGCGGGGGGATAAGCCAGAACATCTATGACACTCTCAGTCTCTGGTTGGGAGGCTTTCGAAGCGGCTTGGGGATCGCCACGGTGCTTGGCTGCACGGCCTTCGGGACCGTGTGCGGCTCCTCGTTAGTAACAGCGGCGGTCTTCGCCAGGATAAGCGGCCCGGAGATGAGGCGACAGGGATACGACAAGAGGCTCGCGTACGCCATCTGCTCCTCGGCCGGGGCCATCGGAATGCTGATCCCTCCGAGCATGCTGGCCATCGTTTATGGTATGCTGAGCGGTGTTTCCATAGGCAAGCTGCTCATGGCAGGTGTGGCCCCTGGGGTTCTCCTCGCCTTGTTCTTCAGTGCCACGATAGTGGGCGTGGGCAAGTGGAGGCCCTCCTCCATGACGGGCCGGGGCCTGAGATCGGCCACCTGGGCCGAGCGGATCCGAAGCCTGGGCTCCTGGTGGCCGATTTATCTCGTAGCCTCAACCATCTTCGGCGGCATGTACGGTGGCATCTTCTCCCCTAGCGAGGCCTCGGCCGTGGCCGCCTTCGTCCTGTTCGTGGTCTTTCTTCTGAGAGCGGCCTCGGTGAAGACGGGCAATCGTCGCGCTGAAATGATGCGGGAACTCTGGGCGAGTTTGGGTGCCACGGCCACCACATCGGCGCTCATCTTCCTGGTGTTGGGAGGTGCCACGGTCTTTTCCCAGTTCCTGGTCTTGACAGGGGTCACAAATCAGTTGTCAAACTTCGTGAAGGGCCTGGGCCTGCACCCCACGCTCCTAGTGG
>CAZOXN010000370.1:0-3774 GCA_964583655.1 uncultured Desulfarculaceae bacterium
GTGCATGATACCGGCACGCGAAGCGGAACCCGGGGCCGTGGCAAAGCATTGTCGTGAAACCTTGCGCCGAGCTTGGTTCCCCGGTCAGCCGAGATCGAGGCGCGGCTCAGGCATCCGATCTCATGCGAACGCCCATCAGGGCCTTCGACCGACCTCCTCCGCCAGGGTCACCGACTTTTCCGCGAGGGCCAGTGCCTTGAAACCTGCAAGGAGCACGTTGACATCCGAGCTCCTCATTACCAGCTTCAGCCCTCTTGAAAGCCAGCGCTCAGTGAGCGCATCAGGGGCGTGCATCCCGAATATCTTTCCGTGCGCCCGAGCCGCCTCGGCCACCCTCGATATGGCTCGGTCCAATTGCTCCCCCATCAGGTCGCCCGGGCAGCCCATGGAGATGGCCAGGTCATTGGGACCAATGAGGAGGGCATCCAGGCCCTCCACGGCAGCTATCGACTCTATGCCTTTTATGGCCTGGGCGGTCTCTATCTGGGCTATTGTTATGGTCTCCAGGTTCGCCTCGGCCATGAAGGCGGTTGTGGCCTCCCCCCCGCGGTTCCGGTAACCGGTGTGGGCCCCCACCCCGCTGAATCCCCGCGAGCCCAAGGGGGCGAACTTGGCCCAGTGCACCAAAAGCCGTGCCTGTTCCGCGGATTCCAGCATCGGGACCATCACGCCCGTGGCGCCTAGGTCCAGACACCTGGACACGTATCCCTTGGACAGCTCCGGGACCCTCACGAAGCAGCCCAGACCGACGCTGCGGCCCAGCTCGGAGACGTTCTCCACGGTCTCCAGGCCGAGGGGCCCGTGCTCCAGATCCAGCATTATGAAATCCAGTCCAGCGTTCGCAGCGACCAATGCCACTGCCGGATTCCCGACCATCCGCACCATGGTGCCTACCGCCACCCGGCCTTCCCTGAGTTTTCTCACCGCCATGGGACTCCTCCAGGTGCTTTTCCGCCTCGTCCGTTGCCCGAGGAAAGAAGTTGAGTGCAACTGGTCACGGGAGGCGGCGGCATTTCTCTCCGCTTCAAGTCTTCGGCGCTTGATTTTCCAAAGGATTTGGCCTCCTGGGGATGCTTGCCACCTCCCTCGGTCGGCCTCAGCTGCGCTTGGGCCGAGAGGGCTTCCCCAGGTCCAAGTCCTGGAAAACCAAAGCTCCTCCGCCCTGCCTGCGTCAAGCCGGGCGCGGCAGGCAGGCCGCTACGAGAAACACCGCCACCCCGTGATCACCTACCCTTTGCCCGCAGGGCCCGTCTAATCCCCTCGGTCCCTTTTCTCGACCGAGCTCGGCAAAGGGCAACACCGAGGTCCATGAGAGGCATCCACACCGAGGGACGTCGGTGCCGACTCACGAAGCCAGAGCGTAGTCGACCGCGGCCACGGCATGAATCCGGGTGGTATCGAACAGCGTGACACCGCACTCCTGATCGCCTACCAAGAGGCCGATCTCCGTGCAGCCGAGTATGATCCCCTCAGCGCCCGCTTGGACCATTCCTTTCATGATGTCCAGGTACCGGGCCCTGGAGTCCTGCTCGATTCGGCCCACGCAAAGTTCGTCGTAGATCACCCGGTGGACGACCTCGCGTTCCATCGGATCGGGGATGATGACCT
The DNA here is from genome assembly GCA_964583655.1 of uncultured Desulfarculaceae bacterium. Lineage (GTDB taxonomy): Bacteria > Desulfobacterota > Desulfocorpusculales > Desulfocorpusculum > Desulfocorpusculum > CAZOXN01. The sequence continues at coordinate 1,609 of CAZOXN010000370.1, forward strand.
CCAGCCCATATTCTCGAGTCAGCCTCCCCGTGTAGAAGTCCTCTTCCATGGTGAAGCGCGTCCCCAGTAACCCCACCCTCCCGAGCCCATGCTCCTTGATCTGCTGCGCCGTCGCGTCCGCTATGTGCAGGATGGGAATCTCGATCTTCTCTTGGATCCGCTCGAACACCTTGTGCATGGTGTTGGTGCAAAGGATAATGAAGTCCGCTCCCCCTCTTTGAAGGGCCTTCCCTGCCGCGGTCAGTATGGTAGCGGCTTCTTCCCATTTCCCTTCACGCTGGAGTGGCTCGATATGAGCAAAATCGACGGAGTACATGATGCTCTTGGCCGAGTGGAGCCCACCTAGCCTCTCCTTGACCGTCCGGTTGATTATGCGATAGTACTCCAGAGAGGATTCCCAGCTCATCCCACCGATGAGGCCGATGGTCTTCATGGACCGCTCCTGACCGACCCCCCTTTTCCCCTTTGAGAGACCTAGTCAATGGGCCGTCCCAGGGGCATATCGGGGTCAGGACTGATCTCGTATTCGTAATGAATCTCCGCGCACTTGCCCAACATGGCCCCGACCGAGCAATACTTCGAGCGAGAAAGATCTATTGCCCTCTTGAGCGATTTCTCTGGTAGATCGCCATGTACAATGTACTTGACCCAGATTTCCCTGAAGACCTTGGGCTCTTCTTCCGCGCGCTCGCCTCGGATCTGTATCTCGAAGGATCGGATCTTCAACCGCATCTTTCTCAGGATGTTCAAGACGTCGATGCCGGTGCAGCCTCCGAGCGCGATCAGGACAAGCTCCACGGGACGGACGGCGCTGTCCGCGCCGCCCATGTCTCTGGCCGCATCCATGATCACCGCGTGACCCGAATCGGCCTTGCCCACGAACTGAAGCCCTTGAACCCACTTGATGCTCGCTTGATTCATGTCTCCCTCATGATGAGAGAATCATCCCCTTCAGAAATCGAGATCGATTCGGGGGTCACGCTGCATCCCACCCACGGGGCCATTTGTCACATACTATCATCCGTGCCTTTCCTGACCCGCCACCCGAGAAAGCTCCCTGGCAGGCGCAGGATCTAGCCCACTGCACGAAGGGGCCCCCATGAATCAATAAAGATGGCAGGCCACCAGATGATCCTCCCCTACCGGCCGCATGACTGGCTCTATTGCCCGGCACGCATCCATCGCACGAGGGCACTCCTTTCGATAGCGACACCCTTCCAGGGGCAGGGACCGCGCTTCTCGGATGTCCCCGACAGCGGCCCTGGGCCGACGATGCGAAGGATCCGGTATCGGTACGGCTGCTTGCAAGGCCTGGGCATATGGATGCCTCGGTTGGTCGATCACATCTTCGGCCCTGCCTATCTCCACGAACTTCCCCCGGTACATGATCACCACGCGGTCGCAAAGGTACTTCACCGTTGACAGATCATGGGAGATGTACAGGAGGGTGACCCCGTAAACACGCGAGAGCTGCTTGAGCAGGTTGAGTATCCCGGCCTTGATGGAGACGTCGAGCATGGAGACGGGCTCGTCGGCAATCAGGACCTTGGGCTCTACCACCAGTGCCCGGGCGATGGAGAGGCGCTGCCTCTCCCCCCCGCTCAACTGGTGCGGAAATTTCGGCAGGTATTCCTCCACACGCTTGAGACCTGCCCGCTGAAGGGCCTGGATCACCAGATCGCCTCTTCTGCGCCGGGGGACGATCTTCTGCACCTTCAGCGGCTCCACCACGGTGTCGTAGACCCGAAAACGTGGGTTGAGGGACTCGTAGGGGTCCTGGAATATCATCTGCACTTGCCGGTAGAACCTCTTCAGACCCGAGCCCTTGAGATCGGAAATCCTCTGTCCATCCAACCATATTTCGCCGCTGTCTGGCTCCTCCAGACGGGCAATCACCCGTGCAATGGTGCTCTTTCCACTCCCGCTCTCCCCCACCAGCCCCAAGATCTCACCGTGCCCCACGTCAAAGCTCACGCCGTCGACGGCCCTGATCACACCCGTAGGCCTCCCTGAGAGCAATGCGGCCATCTCGGTCCTCGCCGCAAAGTACTTCTTGAGTTTCTCGACGATCACCACTCGGCTCACCGTCTTCCCTTCCCTCGCGACTGCATCGGGCTCTCCTCCTCGTCCCATGTCTCCATCATCGCCGCCTTCTCCCGCATCTCC
>CAZOXN010000371.1:0-3773 GCA_964583655.1 uncultured Desulfarculaceae bacterium
CCACGGTGGAGCCAACGACTCACGCAATGGACCTCTTCAACGTCTTCAGGGAGGATAGGGTGGTTGCATCCCTCGAGGTGGAGGAGGCCCTGCGCAATGCCCCCCAGCGCCTGGGTAGCGCATTCCAGGTCCCCAGGGTGATCGAATGACCCTCTGCGAGCTCACCATCCACGAGGCGAGGAACCTCCTGGACCGAGGGGAGATCAGCTCGGCAGAGCTGACCGAGGCGGTCTTGCGAAGGATCGAGGAGGTTGACCCCAGCGTCCATGCCTTCGTGACCGTGACCCCGCATCGGGCCATGGAGCTCGCCCGGGAGGCTGACCTGCGCCTGAGAAGGGGGGAGCGCAGTGCCATGCTGGGAATTCCCCTTGCCCTCAAGGACCTCCTTTGCACCAGGGGTATCGAGACCACCTGCGGCTCCCGTATTCTGAAGGGGTTCGTTCCTCCCTACGATGCCACGGTGGTGGAGAGGCTCCTCGCGCAGGGGGCGGTCCTGGTCGGCAAGACGAACATGGACGAGTTCGCCATGGGTTCCTCGACGGAACACAGCGCATTCGGCCCCACCAAAAATCCGTGGGATCTGGAACGCATCCCAGGGGGGTCGAGCGGGGGCTCAGCCGCTGCCGTGGCCGCCTGCGAGTGCCTGGGGGCCTTGGGCTCGGATACAGGCGGCTCCATTCGGCAACCCGCCGCGTGTTGCGGGATAGTGGGCCTGAAGCCAACTTACGGCCGGGTGTCGCGCTTTGGCCTGGTGGCCTTCGCCTCCTCGCTGGATCAGATAGGGCCCATGACCAAGGATGTGGAGGATTGCGCCTGGATCATGAACTCCATATCCGGGCACGACACCAGGGATTCCACCTCGGCCCCGGTGCCGGTCCCCGACTACACCAAGGCCTTGAAGAGGGACCTTGAAGGGGTGCGAGTCGGGCGCCTGGAAGGGGAGCGGGAGGGGGTCGATCCTCAGGTGGCCGCCGCGGTGGAGCAGGCCTTGGTGGTCATGAGGGAGTTGGGCGCAGAGGAGGTGCCGGTCCGTCTCCCCCATCTCAGCTACGGCCTGGCCGCTTATTACCTGGTGGCCCCGGCCGAGGCCAGCTCCAACCTTGCCCGTTACGACGGGGTGAAGTATGGCTTTCGTTGCGGGGAGAATGAAGGGTTGATGGAGATGTATCGCCGGAGCCGCTCCAAGGGGTTCGGCTCGGAGGTCAAGCGGCGAATCATGCTCGGGACCTACGCCCTGTCGGCAGGTTACTACGAGGCATACTACAGGAAGGCTTGTCAGGTCAGGACCCTCTTGGTCAGGGATTTTCAGGAGGCATTCCAGTCCTGCGATGTCATAGCCATGCCCACGGCCCCCACCACCGCCTTCAGACTCGGGGAGAAGCTGGACGATCCCTTGCAGATGTATCTCAGCGACGTGTACACCATACCGGTGAACATGGCAGGACTGCCGGGCATCTCGGTGCCGTGCGGCTTCGACGATGGAGGCCTGCCCATAGGGCTGCAGTTGGTGGCAGGGCACTTCCAGGAGGAGAGGCTGATACACGTGGCCTTCGCCTACGAGCAGGCCACGAATCACAACAGGAGGAGGCCTAGGCTCTAGGCCATGGAAGGCAGCCCCTTTTCACCCCTCGATGCGCTCAGGGAAAGGATGGAGGCCAGGGAGGCCAAAGTCGCCGTCATCGGTCTAGGGTACGTGGGGCTCCCCCTCGCGGTAGAGATCGCCTCTGCCGGCTTCCCTGTCCTGGGCGTGGATCTGGACAGGTCCCGCGTCGAGTCCATCTCCAACGGGTCCAATTATATCCCGGATGTGGATGACCGGCTCTTGGGCGAGTTGGTCGCCCGGGGGCGGCTTAAGGCCACAGACCTCTTCGATGGCGTCGGCGAGATGGATGCAGTCATCATCTGCGTTCCCACCCCGCTCACGAAACACAAGGAACCAGACATCTCCCATATAGTAGCCTCGGCGGAGGAGATCGCGCGCCGCCTTCATCCTGGCATGCTCGTGATCCTCGAGAGCACCACCTACCCAGGCACCACCGAGGAACTCATCCTGCCCATGATGGGTAGGACCGGCCTTCGGGTCGGGCATGATTTCTCCCTCGCCTTTTCCCCGGAGCGTGTGGATCCTGGCAACCGGCAGTGGGGGATCTCCAACACGCCCAAGATCATGGGTGGCGTCACACCCCGGTGCACGGAACTGGCCACCGCGTTTTACCGCACCTTCATCCAGCAGGTGATCCCGGTCAGCTCTCCCAAGGCGGCCGAGATGATAAAACTGCTGGAAAACACCTTCCGGGCCGTGAACATCGCCCTGGTCAATGAGGTTGCCATAATGTGCGACAGGCTGGGCATTGACACCTGGGAGGTAATCGAAGGGGCCGCTACAAAGCCCTTCGGCTTCACACCGTTTTACCCGGGACCGGGTCTGGGAGGGCACTGCATCCCCATCGACCCTCATTACCTCTCTTGGAAGCTCAAGTCCCTGAACTATCACGCGCGCTTCATCGAGCTGGCCGGAGAGATCAACTCGGCCATGCCGAGGTTCGTCCTGGGTAAGATCGCCGACGCCTTGAACGATCACGGCAAGGCGCTCAAAGGGTCGAGGATCCTCGTGCTGGGAGTCTCTTACAAGAGGGACGTCTCGGACGTCAGGGAGTCCCCAGCGTTGGAGATCATCCAGGCCCTGCTGGAAAAAGGCGCGTCTGTCTCCTATCATGACCCCTATGTCCCGCATCTTCGGGTGGACGGGGCCTTGCTGGAGTCGGTGGTCCTGGGCGGAGAGATCGTTGGCAACGCCCACTGTGTGGTGATCCTCACGGATCACTCGTCCGTCGACTACGAGTGGATCGTCGAGGAGAGCTCCCTCGTGGTGGACACCAGAAACGCCACACGAGGCATCGCGTCTCCGAAGATCCGGAGACTTTGAACGCCCTCTTTCGGCCAAGTCCTTGTGACGAGGAGATCGGGCGGGAGGGATCCCATGGAATACGAGGCGGTGATCGGACTCGAGGTCCACGCGCAACTCTTGACCGAGAGCAAGATCTTCTGCGGTTGTTCAACGGCCTTCGGAGCCGATCCCAACACCCACACCTGCCCGGTCTTTCTGGGAATGCCCGGGGTGCTGCCGGTGCTCAATCGCAAGGTGGTGGATTGCGCCTTGCGGCTGGCCGTCGCCACCAACTGCAGTATAGCCTCCCGCAGCGTCTTCGCCAGGAAGAACTACTTCTATCCCGATCTTCCCAAGGGGTATCAGATCTCCCAGTACGAGTCTCCCCTGGCCACGGACGGCTTCGTGGAGATCTACCTGGAGGACGGGACGTCCAAACGCATCGGTATCACCCGGGTCCACATGGAGGAGGACGCTGGAAAGCTCATCCACGACGAACACAGGCCCTTCAGTTACGTGGACTTCAACCGCACCGGGGTTCCGCTGCTCGAGATCGTCTCCGAGCCGGACATCCGAAGTCCCGAGGAGGCCTCCGCGTATCTCAAGGCCTTGAGGGATATCCTCGTCTATCTGGAGATCTGCGACGGCAACATGGAAGAGGGGAGTTTCCGGTGCGACGCCAATGTCTCGGTGCGACCATCGGGGGAGGAGAGATTCGGGACGCGAACCGAGCTCAAGAACATGAACTCCTTTCGCAATGTCCAGAGGGCCATCGCCTACGAGATCCAACGACAGATAGAGCTCATCCGTGCAGGGGGAAGCGTGGTCCAGGAAACGAGGCTTTGGGACGAGGCGCGTCAGATAACTTACTCCATGAGAGGAAAGG
>CAZOXN010000372.1:0-3765 GCA_964583655.1 uncultured Desulfarculaceae bacterium
CCCGAGCCTCGATCTAGGGGAGTCCAAGAGGAGGCTGTTCCAGGAGGTGGAGGGGGTGCTGGCCTGGTACGAGCTCCTGTATTTGGAGGACCGGGTGGAGCCATGGAGGGTCTATCTCTTTGCCTTGCTGGATGAGATGAGCGACCAAGAGGTGTGTCAGGCCCTGGAGCGCCTGGCCTTCCCACCCAGGGAGGTCCAGCGTTGGTCATGTCAGAAAGTGGCGGCGGACCGTGTGCTCAGCCGTATCTCAGGGGCCAGGGGGGTGAGGCCTAGCCAAGTGTACGCCATCATGCAGCCCTTCAGGATCGAGACGCTCCTGTACCTCATGGCCAAGGCCAGAGAACATGGGGCCAAGCGTCACATCTCCCAGTACATGACGCGTTACAGGGGGGTGAAACCGATGCTCAGCGGGGAGGATCTCAAGGCCCTCGGGATGAAGCCAGGGCCCATATTCCGCAAGGCCCTGGACGCCCTCCGGGATGCCCGAATGGACGGCAAGGTGGTGACGCGACAGGACGAGGTGGATTTCATCTTGCGAAGGTTCCTCCCGGAGGGGAGGCGGCAACCACAACAGCGCGCCGAAGCCCTTGATTCCTGAAGGGAGTATGCTAGAATCGCTTGGGTCTCCTGGAGGAGGGCTGCGGGACATCCCGTGGAAAAGGAGGCCTTTTTGTTTTTCGACTGAGCCCCTGGGCCGGGCAGGGTGCTGCTCGTCTCAAGTCTTGGAGGGGAGTGCCCCCGGCCCGTCCCCCGGGGGGGCTACCGGAGGCGGAACCCCATGAGAGAGACGGCTTGATGCTGGGGTGGATTGCCAGATTCCGGTCCTACCTGGAGGGAGAGCTCAATGCCTCGCCTCACACGGTCAGGGCATATATGAAAGACTTGCATGCGTTTCGATCCTTTGTCCGGGAGAGGTCCGGGGGGGAGCCGTCCGTTGACGGCATCGATCAGGATTCGCTCATGCTCTACCTCAGATCGAGATCACAGCAGTGCCAGAAGAGCACTCTCTCCAGGGAGATCACATCGCTCAGGAGTTTCTTCAGGTTTCTGGCGAGGGAGGGGGTTGTCGAGCGCAATCCTGTTCAGGATCTGTCCACCCCCAAGGTCCGGAGGTCTTTGCCCCGGGTCCTGTCCGTGGACGAGATCGGGGAGCTCCTCCAGACGCCTGATCCCAGGAGCATCCTGGGGCTCAGGGACAGGGCGATACTGGAGCTCCTGTACTCCTCGGGTCTCCGTGTGAGCGAACTCGTGGGGCTCGACTCTCGAGACCTCCTCTGGGAGCTTGGTGTGGTGAGGGTGTTCGGAAAGGGGAGTCGTGAGCGCATAGTCCCGGTGGGGGGGCCGGCCTTGACGGCCTTGCGGGCCTATATGGAGCGGCGCGGCGAGCTGCAAGGTCCTAGCGGTGATCCGGATGCCCTATTCTTGAATCGAAGGGGAGGCAGGCTCTCCAGCAGGAGTGTCGCCAGGCTGCTGGATCGGCACATAGCACGCTGCTCCACGCGACGCGGGATCAGCCCGCATAGCCTACGGCACACCTTTGCCACGCACCTCCTGGACAACGGGGCCGATTTGCGTTCCATCCAGGAGATGCTGGGGCACCAGAGCCTATCCACCACCCAGAGGTACACCCATGTGAGCGTCGGGCGCTTGCTGGAGGTCTATGACAGGGCCCACCCCAGGGCCAGGAGGACGGATACCGGAGATTCGGGCGGGAGGCCATGACAGGACAGGAGCAACACAGAGGCACTACGGTCCTTGTGGTGCGCAGGGGTGAGCGTGTGGCCATGGCCGGCGACGGGCAGATCACCTTCGGGAATACCGTGATGAAGCACGGGGCGCGCAAGGTGAGACGTCTCTATCATCAGAAGGTGATCGCCGGGTTCTCGGGTGGGTCTGCGGATGCCCTGACCCTCTTCGAGAAGTTCGAACAGAAGCTGGAGCGGTACAACGGCAATCTCATGCGGGCCGCCGTGGAACTGGCCAAGGATTGGCGGACCGACAGGGTCTTGAGGCGGCTCGAGGCCCTGCTCATCGTTGCGGACCAAGAGGTATCCCTGATCGTCTCCGGCAACGGGGACGTCATCGAGCCCGATGACGGACTGGCCGCCATCGGCTCCGGGGGGCCTTATGCCTTGGCAGCGGCCCGTGCCTTGTTGAGGCGCACCGACATGAGCGCTCGGGAGATAGCCCTGGAGGCCTTGGATATCGCCTCCCAGATCTGCATCTACACCAACAGGGAGGTCGTGATCGAGGAACTGTGACATGAGGACCCTGACCCCCCGCGAGATAGTCTCCGAGCTCGACCGATACATCATCGGTCAGCGCAAGGCCAAGAGGGCTGTGGCCATCGCCTTGCGCAACCGCTGGCGCAGGCAGCAGATCCCAGAGGATCTCAGGGAGGAGGTGGCACCGAAGAACATCCTGATGATCGGGCCGACCGGGGTGGGGAAGACGGAGATAGCGCGCAGACTGGCCAAGCTGGCCCAGGCGCCCTTCATAAAGGTCGAGGCCTCCAAGTACACCGAGGTAGGGTACGTTGGCCGGGATGTGGAGTCGATGATCCGTGACCTGGTAGAGCACGCCGTGAATATGGTGCGGCAGGAGGAGATGCAAAAGGTGGAGGCTAGGGCCGAACAGATGGCCGAGGAAAGACTCCTGGACCTCCTGCTCCCCATGGGCGGGGCGAGTGGCGGTCAGACGCAAGGGGGACAGGAGGCCATGGATCTCCCCAGGCCTGCCGAGGGGGTTGTCTCCAGGCCCTCTACAAGGGAGAGGCTGCGCCAGATGCTCAGGGAAGGGAAGCTGGATGACCGATACCTGGAGCTGGAGGTCACGGATCGTTCCCTGCCTATGGTGGGGGTCCTGTCCGCGGCAGGATTGGAGGACTTGGACATCCAACTCCGTGAGATGGTGGGAAACATGTTTCCGGGTCGGACCAAGCGGCGTCGCGTGCAGGTGCCGGAGGCCATGGAGATCTTGACCAGGGAGGAGGCGCAAAAGCTCATCGACCCTGAACGGCTGGCCCAGATAGCCAGGGAGAGGGTGGAACAAGGGGGGATCGTATTCATAGACGAGATAGACAAGATCGCGAGCCGGGAGAGGACCCAGGGGCCGGACGTATCCAGGGAAGGGGTCCAGAGGGACATCCTCCCCATCGTCGAGGGGACGACGGTCAACACCAGATACGGGTGGGTGCGCACGGATCACATACTTTTCATCGCCGCGGGGGCGTTCCACATAAGCAAACCGTCGGACTTGATCCCAGAGCTGCAGGGGAGGTTTCCGATCCGGGTGGAGCTGGATCCCCTGAGCCAGGAGGACTTCGTGCGCATCCTAACCGAGACCGAGAACTCGCTCCTCAAACAGTACCAAGCACTCCTGGCCACCGAGGGGATCAGGGTCTCCTTCCAGCTGGATGCCGTGGATGAGATCGCACGTATCGCCACCTTGGTGAACGAGCGCGGGGAGAGCATCGGGGCGCGTAGGCTCCACACGGTCATGGAGAAGCTCCTCGAAGGGGTTTCTTTCGATGCCCCTGACATGTCTCAGGGAGAGATCGTGGTCGATGCTCAGTACGTCAGGGAGAGACTGGCCGACATAGTAGAGGATGAAGACCTGAGCCGATACATCCTCTAGAGGGACTCAGGGGGGAGAGGCCGGGTCTTTGGCACGGTGCTGGAGGTGGCCACAGGGGCCCTCCCTGGTCGGGAGTAAGTGATCACAGGGTGGCGGCGTTTCTCGGAGCGGCTTGGCGGAGGCGCTTTG
>CAZOXN010000373.1:0-3759 GCA_964583655.1 uncultured Desulfarculaceae bacterium
GGGTCTTGTAATGGATCTCCCTGGCCTCGTCCGTCTTGCCCTCCAGCATCAGGTGGATCATCTGCGTGTACTCCCGGCCTATGACGTTCCCCACTGCACAGATCCCCCCGTGTCCCCCCAGGCCCATCATGGAGAAGGTCAAGGCGTCCTCTCCAGAGAGCACGAAGAAAGGCTTGTCCCCCTTCCTGGTGGCCTCCAGGACCCTCATGGTCTGAGCAAGGTCGCCGCAGGCATCCTTGACACCGACGATGTTGTCCACTCGGGACAGGGCTACAAGGGTGTCAGGCTCGATGTTGCGTCCTGTCCGCCCCGGGATGTTGTAAAGGATCACGGGGAGATTGGTGGCCTTGGCTATGGCCTCGAAGTGTGCCACGAGGCCATCCTGCATGGGCTTGTTGTAATATGGGCAGACCTGCAGGGTAGCATCCGCCCCAACTCCTTCGGCATGCTTGGTCATCTCGATGGCCTCTGCAGTGCTGTTGGACCCGGTCCCGGCGATCACAGGCACACGACCCCTGGCCTCCTGCACCACCACCTCGATGACGCGACCATGTTCTTCATGGCTCAGGGTGGGGGATTCGCCGGTGGTCCCGCACGGGACCAGACCGTCCACTCCTTCCACCTCGATCAGGTGGTTGACCAGGGCGCGGAGCCCGGCCTCGTCAACCTCCCCGCCCTCTTTGAACGGGGTCACCAGCGGGACATAACATCCTCGGAAACCCGTACTGTCCATGCCATCCCTCCTGGCTCGGTATCACTCCTTGAGCACTAACGCTTCCCGAACTTCATCCGGAACAAGATCTCTTCTGGCGACTCCCCTGTGTCAGCCTGGGGCGCAGCGGTCTTCAGGTTCGTCCTCTTCCCCCCTTGGCCCTTGGGGCATGCCACCAGCCTCTTCCTCAACCTCTCCCAAAGCCCTCTTGCCACGCTCAAAGTCTCCTTTGCCCTGCCGCCTCGGTGGCCCCTCCTCGCGACTCGCGCTTCTTATTTCCCCAGAAGGAGTCGTCCTTCCGCAATCTCTCGCCCAGCTGCCCTGGGATGCGGTTCACGAGCTCCCAGGCTATCTCTTTGACGTAAGGGACCAAACGGCTCTGTCCCACCAGGGCGGCATCAGGCGGCAAGAAGACCCTAAGCAGCACCAACATCCCAGCGCAGACGGCTATGCCCTTGACGAGCCCAAGGCCGAAGCCAGCCACCCTGTCCATCCAGAGAATCCTCAGACGTCTGAGCCCCCTGCGCACCACCCGCCCGCCAAAGGAGCAGGCCAGATATGTCACGAGGAATATGAGCAGAAAACCTACGGTGGAGGCGACTGTGGGAGACGAGATCCAGGACCTGAACCAGCCGGCGGTCACAGGGTAGAACCGAGCCGCGACTATGAATCCCCCTATCAGCCCCACCAGCGAAAAGGCATCCCGCACAAACCCCTTCCATGTACTGTAAATCACACTGATCCCGGTCACACCCAGGATCGCCGCGTCCAAGGCGTTCATATGCTTATTTTATACTTCCGCCCCTCTTCAAAGTCAAAAAAAATCCCGCGCTCGCCGACAATACGAGGAAGATGGCAAGTCGCCCACTACCCCTTTGGGAGGTCTCTGACCTAACCGCGTCCTGGCCTTTTCTCGAAGAAAGAGAGCGGCGAAGATCGATCGGAAAAATCGAAGATTTTTTGAGAAAAAAAGAGATTTCGGGGGTGGGAATCGTTCTTGAAAAAATGTTGATAACTCGCCTAATGGTCCGGAATGATTGAGCTTGCTAACCACTGTGTATCATCTTGTCGCCTCGAGTACCCCATTGTTTGCCCCAAGGGATATCAACTGGTTCGGCCATCCCAACTTGGCCCTCGGTTGGATCGCCTCGAATCCGCCCGAACCGGGGAAATCCAGGTTTGACTTCCCATCTCCTCCGAGGCAACATAGCGCCCTGTCGAGCGGGACACATCTGCACGTCCCGAACCCTCTCACCAATCTCGTGACTTCATGGACACGACTCGATGTTTTCAAGTCAGGAGTCACCTATGGAGCTGATTTGGAAACGAGTCCAGCATGCCGCCAAGGAGTCCATGGACCAGGATTGTTTTCAGAGATGGATAGCCCCCCTTCGTCTGCTGGAACGCAAGGACCGCTCCGTGGTCCTCGTTTGTCCCAACGCCTTCTTCAAGGATTGGGTCGACCAGCACTACCGAGGCGAGCTCAAGCAGGCGTTCCGAAAGGCCACGGGGCAAGATGTGGATCTGGAGTTCCGCATCGAGGTCTCGGCCCAAGGCAAGACGGAGCGAAGGGAGCCCAGACAGACCGGCTTCGCTCAGGTGAGCTCATCCCCCTTGTGGGACTCCGGCCTCAATGGCAATTACACCTTCGAGCGCTTTGTCGTAGGCCCTTCCAATGAATTCGCGTACTCGGCATCGTTGGAGGTGGCACGCAGCCCCAAGACCAGATATAATCCGCTGCTCCTCATGGCCGATGTGGGCCTTGGCAAGAGCCACCTCTCGTGCGCGGTCGGCAACCACATAAGACTGAATTCACCTCGAGAGCGCGTCTTCTATACCACGGCAGAGGGATTCGTCAACGAAATGGTCCAGGCCCTCAGGGCGAAGAAACTCGATATCTTCAAGGAGAAGTTTCGGAGACAGTGCGACGTCCTGCTCTTGGACGGGGTGCAATTCCTCAGCGGAAAGGCGGGCACCCAGGCAGAACTGGCCCACACACTGGACGCGTTGCAGAACTCGAACAAGCGGATCGTTCTCACCAGCAACGTCATGCCCCACACCATCCCGGAGATGGAGCCTTCTTTGAGATCGCGCATCGGTTGCGGGCTTGTAGTGGACATCAAGCCCCCGGATGTGACCACCAGGTGCCGCATCCTGCATCAGAAGGCGCGTCAAGACGGGGTGGAGCTCCCGGAGCCAGTAGTGGAATACCTGGCACACAAAGTCACCGAGAACGTGCGGCAGCTCGAGAGCGTCCTGATACACCTGCTGGCCAAGGCCTCCTTGCTCCGCAGGTCCATCGACCTGGAACTGGCCAAGGAGGTGATCCATGACCTCTTTCATGAGCTCTCCCTGCCTCGAAAGCCCACGGTGCAAGAGATCGTGGACTGCGTATGTCGCTACTTCCGCGTGGAGCGAGAGAGCCTGATTTCCCGCTCCCGGAAGAAGGCGGTCTACTATCCACGGCAGGTGGCCATGTACCTCTGCCGCCAGCATACAGACGCCACACTGACTGCCATAGGCAAGGCCTTCCGCAGGGATCATGCCTCGGTAATCCACTCCTTGGCGGTGATCCAGAGGAGATGCCGGGTGGACTCCACCACCCGCAATCAGGTGACCTTCCTCTCCGAACAGCTCCTCAAGTCGCACTGACCGCTCCAGGAGCGCGTCTTAGAATATCTTTCTATCCCTTGGCGAGTTCTGTTAGAATACTCCGGCTCGGCGAGATCCTTTGGAGGTATATTGATGGCCAGGCGGGTTGTGGTGACAGGCATGGGGGCCTTGAGCCCCCTGGGTATAGGGGTCAAGGCCTCCTGGGAGGCGTGCAGGGATGGGCGTTCTGGTATAAGGAGGATCACCAAGTTCGATCCGGCCGCGTACAAGACACAGATCGCAGGGGAGGTGGATCAGTTCGACCCTGCCGCGTATCTCGATCCAAAGGAGGTGAGGCGATACGACCCGTTTTGTCAGTACGCCTTGGTAGCGAGCCAGATGGCCATGGAGGACTCCGGGCTGCAGGCTCCGTCTCCGACAAGATCCACTGCCCG
>CAZOXN010000374.1:0-3755 GCA_964583655.1 uncultured Desulfarculaceae bacterium
GGTCTTCGTCCAGGTCTCGTCGATGAAGACCAGGCGCTCGGGATCGATGCGGTCTTGATACTTTGTCCATTGCGCCCGCCGCCGTGCGACGTCGGGACGGTCGCGTTCGCCAGCCGCCACGGTTTTTTGGCACATAACATCCAGGCGGGTTTCCCCTCAGCCTTTGGGGAAACCCGCCGCCCCAAGACATGGAGGAAAAACGCAATGCCCGAAGAGAAAAAGGAGAGACGCGGCGGTTTCTTCCAGGCCGTCAAGGAGTTTGTTTACGGCGTGGCCGCGCACGACTCCGCCCGGTTCGCCCTGAAGACCCGGGCCAGCATGGAGCACCTCTTCATCCTCATCACTATGGGAGACATGTTGGGGGTCCCCATCCTGCCTCCATACTATTCCCTTCGCCTTCTCCCTTACGTGGTGCCGCAGATATCCACCTGGAAGCGCAGGATGCTCAGGGAGAAGGACCTGACGGATGCCCTGGCTTGAGAAGCGTCTATTGGGTCTGTCTCGTCATCCGGTCTATTCGGCCTGTATGATCTGTTCCGTTGCCAGGTGGATACAGGGGTTTGTGGAGGGTGCTGTGGCTGAAGGGACCAAGTAGGCCATCCTACGAGCTGACCCAAGAAGGGGGGTGATTTCCATTTCTCTGGCGAGGATTTTCGAAGAACATCCGGACCGGCGTTACATCATGTTCGGTGGCAAAGGGGGCTTGGGAAAGACCACCTTCTCCGCGGCTACCGCCTACTATCTTGCCAGGAGAGGCTACCGGGTCCTGATCTTTTCCGTGGACCCGCAGGCATCTCTCACGGATATCTTTCAGAGGGATATTTTCGGCAAGGGGCCCACGGAGATCATGTCCAATCTCTATGCCCAGGAGATCGACGCGGACAAAAGGGTGCGGGAGTACCAGGAGGAGATCCGACAGAAGATCCGCGACATGTACGGCATGGACACCATCCCGGAGGAGATCGAGAGCTATATCCAGGCCGCTGCTGCCGAGCCGGCCATGGAAGAGAGCGCCATCTTCGACCAAGTGGTGGATATCGTTGTCAAGGGTGGATACGACTACTACGTGTACGACCTCGTGCCATTGGGCCACGCCCTCTATTACCTGAGTATGGCCTCGGTCTACGACGCCTGGATAGGCAAGATCACCGGGCTTCGCCAGCAGATGCGGGAGTACGACCAGGTGGCCGCGGTGATCAAGAGGGAGAAGGAGCTCGACGAGGACGCCATACTGAACGAGCTTCTGTACATCAAGGAGAGGATCAACAAGTCCTCGAGGATACTCACGGACAAGAAGATGACCGCCTTTTTCTTCGTCATAACGCCTGAGGAGATGGTCATCAAGGACACCATGAAGGCCGCGGAGCTCTTCGCGAAGTTCGATGTGCCCATGAGCGGCTACATAATCAACAGGTTGATCCCTGAAGAACTCAGGGAGCAGGCCATCCCGGAGTACCTGCGGAACAGATTGGCCATGCAGGAGCATTACCTGAAGGTAATCAAGAGCACTTTCGGGGGGCAGATCCTGGCGGCCGTGCCGGAGATGGAGCGCGACGTAACTGGATTGTCCATGATCGAGCGGATGGCCAGGGCCATGTTCGGCGAGTTCTGAGCGGGAACGGAAGGAGAACCGACGTGGGTATCATCACGGTAGACATGAACCGCTTCATGCAGGGGCATCCGAAACTCAAATACGTGTTCTTTGGAGGGAAGGGGGGGGTGGGAAAGACCGTCATGGCTGGCGCTGCGGCCCTTTGGGCAGCAAGGCAAGGGAAGAGGACTCTTCTTGCCTCCACCAATCCGGTGCACAGCCTTTCCAACCTCCTGGAGAAGGACGTGTTCGGGAAGGTGGCAACGGTCTGCGACGAGCGGGACTGCTACGCCTTCGAGATCGACACCAGGGACACCATCGAGAGATCCAAACAGGAGATCCGGGAGAAGATAAACTGGTTCCTCAAGTTCGCTGACATCACCACCAAGGCCGAGGACTTCATAGAGTCCGCCACCATGAACCCGGCCTTCGAGGAGTCGGCCATGTTCGAGAACATGATGGAGATCATGTTCAAGGACGAGTACGACTTCTACGTGTTCGACACAGCCCCCACAGCCAACGCCAGAAGGCTCCTGGGCATGTCCAAGGTCTATTCCATGTGGGTCGAGAAGATGCTCAGGAGCAGGCAGGAGGCCAGATCCCTCAGAGAGATGCTCTCCTTCACCAAGAAGGAAGAGAAGGATCCCCTCCTGGAGTACCTCCTCACCTTCAGGGATCGCATGGGACGCGCCAAGGAGTTGCTCACGGACGACTCGCTGACGGCCTTCTTCTTCGTCACCCTGCCGGAAGCGCTCCCCATCGCAGTGATCACCCGGTTCATCCACTGGTTCCACGAGTTCGGGATACCGGTAGGGGGCGTGATCGTCAATGGATTGATTCAGGAAGAGCTCGTGGGAAAGGACGCCCCCGAGTTCGTTCAGAACCGCCTCAAGATGCAGCAGGAGCACATGGAGGAGATCTGGAAAGTCTTTGGGGACAGGGTCAGAGGCATCGTGCCTCTATTCGAGACCGAGGTAAAGGGGGCCAAGATGCTCGATCGCACCTTGCAACACCTCTTCGCCTCCACACGCTGAGGCGGTGTCTTCTGCAATCGATCCTGCTCCCGACCCAAGACAAACACCGGAAGGTACTGGTCATCGTGCACCTGAAGGATCTCACCCCCTGGCAATGGCTTCGCGCAGCGCAGCGAATGGTCGAAATGTGACCCCACGTGCTTGCGAAACAACCGGGACTTCATTATATGATGGTCCTGAAAATCCAAAAGGGCGCAAGCAGGCCCTTTCGCGTTATCCATTCCTTCGGTGCGGACCCCTTCGCCCTCAGCATGTATGCCGCCAAGGACTCTGCCCGCATCAGGAAGGAGAACCGCCCACGTCCATGAAACTCTATGTCGGCAACCTATAGTACCAGACCACCGAGTGCGAGCCCAACGAGCTCTTCTCGACCACGGGCACGGTCTAGAGCGTAAAGATCATGACCGACCCCTACTCCGGGATGTCCAAGGGCTTCAGCCTCGCAGGACCTCCCGGACCTTCTCGGCCAGGCCGCGAAGGAAGAAGGGCTTCTGGAGGAGGGGTTTCCCGGAATCCAGGCCCCCCCGGTGGACGAGGGGGTCGTCCGCGTATCCCGACATGTAGAGGACCTTGAGGAGGGGCTGGGCCTTGAGGAGCCGCCCGGCCAGGGCTGCCCCGTCCATACCCGGCATGACCACATCGGTCATGAGGAGATCTGGCCTCAATCCCTTCTCCTCCACCAGGAGCAGGGCCTCCCCGCCACCTGCCGCGGCCGTGACCCTGTACCCGAGCCTCTCGAGCATCCTCTGGGTGAGCCCCCGCACCGAGGGGTCGTCCTCCACCAGCAGGATGTGCTCGCCTGCGCCCACTGCCTCGGCCTCGGCCATCGGCCGTTCCGTCGCCTGGGCTTCCCCATCCACCCGCGGGAGGTAGATCTCGAAGGTGGCCCCCTTGCCTGGCTCCGAACGGGCCAGGATCTCCCCCCCGGACTGCTTGACGATGCCATGGACCGTGGAGAGCCCGAGTCCCGTGCCCTTGCCCCTCTCCTTGGTAGTGAAGAACGGCTCGAAGGCCTGCTCCAGCACCTCCTTCTCCATGCCACAGCCCGTGTCCGTGACGCTCAAGAGGACGTGCTGCCCAGGGTTCACCCCGGGATGGAAAGTGGCAAAGGCACGGTCGAGCTCCACCTC
>CAZOXN010000375.1:0-3749 GCA_964583655.1 uncultured Desulfarculaceae bacterium
GATCGCGTGCGAATCTCATGCGGAAACCTCGTGCCTGGGGATCGGGGCCGACCGCTTCATCCAGAAGACGTGCGAGCCGGATGCCCTGATCCAGGCCATAGAGGATGTCATGAAGATGGCCGGAAGGCCCCCCTCGGCTCCCCCTTCGCCCCCTGAGGAGGCGGAGGCCTTGCGGCTCTACAGCGAGAGGCTGGTGAGGAAGCTGGAACAGAAGGCCTTGGAACTGGAGCGGGAGGTGGCGGCGAGGAGGCGGAGCGAGGAGAGGTACAGGCTGGTGGTGGAGAACGCAGGGGACGTGATCGCCATAGTCCAGGGGGACCGCTTCCGGTTCATCAACCGCAGGGCCACGGAGATCATGGGATACTCGGAGGAGGAACTTCTCTCGAGGCCCTTCTGGGAGATCGTGCACCCCGAGGACAGGGAGAAGGTCCTGGATTCCTACTCCAAGAGGCTGAGCGGCCGGGCCACCCCAGAGGTCTATTCGTTCCGAGTCGTGGGAAAAGGGGGCGATGTCAGGTGGGCCGAGATCAACGTGATGCCCATCGAGTACGAGGGTGGGCCGGCGGTCCTTTGCTTCCTCAGGGACATCACCGACCGAAAGAGGGCCGAGGAGGAGGTGGCCCAGCTCCAGGATCAGTTGAGACAAGCCCAGAAGATGGAGGCCATGGGGAGGCTCGCAGGGGGGATCGCCCATGACTTCAACAACCTCCTCACGGTGATCCACGGAAACGCCCAGCTCGTGGCCATGGAGCTGAGGGAGGGGGACCCCCTCAAAGGCCTGGTGGATGAGATACGGGATGCCTCCATGAGGGCGTCGGGACTGACAAGACAGCTCCTGGCCTTCAGCCGCAGGCAACCCCTGGAGATGCGGGTCGTGGACCTGAACGGTCTGCTCCTGGGCATCGAGGGCATGCTCCGCCGGATCATCGGCGAGGACATCGAGGTCGTCTTCAGGCTCCAGGAAGGGATGGGAAGGATCAAGGCGGATCCAGGGCAGCTCGAGCACGCGGTGGTCAACCTGGCGGTCAACGCAAGGGATGCCATGCCCCAGGGTGGCAGGCTCACCGTTGAGACCGCCGATGTGGAGCTGGACGAGGCTTATCTGCGGACGCATCTCTCCGTGGAGCCCGGTCCCTACGTGATGCTCTCCGTCACCGACACGGGGTCCGGGATGACGCCGGAGGTGAAGGAACGCCTCTTCGAGCCCTTCTTCACCACCAAGGGGCCGGGCAGGGGGACGGGGCTCGGTCTGGCCGCGGTCTACGGGATGGTGAAGCAGAGCGGCGGGCACATCTTCGTCTACAGCGAGCCAGGGCGAGGCACCACGTTCAAGATCTACCTCCCCAGAGTGGAGGGGAACCTGGATGTGGGAGAGGAACGCAGGCCCAGGGGCGAGATCCCCTCCGGGAGCGAGACCGTGCTCGTGGTGGAGGATGACGATCTCGTTCGGGGGCTGGCGGTGAGGATCCTGGAGAGCCGCGGGTACAAGGTCCTAAAGGCAGCAGGGGCGGAGGAGGCCATGAGGGTATGCGAGACCTACGGGGAGCCCGTGCACCTGGTCCTCACAGACGTGGTTATGCCGCACAGGAGCGGGAAGGAGATCGTGGAGATGCTCCGAAGGGGGCGCCCCGATCTCAAGGCCCTGTACATGTCCGGTTACACGGACAGCGCGATCCTTCGCCACGGGGTCTTGGAAGAGGGCATCGAGTTCATTCAGAAGCCCTTCTCAGTGGACGGCCTGGCCAGGAAGGTCAGGGCAGTGCTGGACAAGTGACAAGTCGTGATCTTCGTGTTACAAATTGATGGAGGCAGAGCTGCTGGAAGATGATCTTGGGTAACCCTTCGAAGTAACTGGACCCAGGCTCAAGCAGGAGTGACACACGACGGGGTTTCCTACTTTCTACGAGATTGTCGATCTCGCGCCTTCCGAGGAAGAGAGACGACATGGCACGCATACTGATCGTGGATGACGAGGAGCCCATCAGGAGGCTCCTGGCTCGCATACTGGAGAGGGGAGGGTACTCCTGCGCCACTGCGTCGAACGGCGAGGAGGCCAGGGCGTTGCTGCAACAGGAGCACTTCCCCCTCGTCCTTTGCGACGTGAACATGCCTGGGCAGTCGGGGTTGGATTTCCTAACGGATGCGGGCCTCAGGTCGGGGGACACGGCCGTGGTCATGGTCAGTGGGATGGATGACCCAGCCATCGCCAATGCCGCCCTGCGGGCCGGGGCATACGGATATATCCTGAAGCCGTTCAACGTCGGCGACATCCTCATCCAGGTCTCCAATGCCCTGAGGAGGAGGCAGCTCGAGCTGGAGAGGAAGAGGCATTTCCAGGAGCTGGAGGAGCTCGTAGAACAAAGGACCGAGGAGCTCCGAGAGAGGGAAAAGCGGCTTAGGAAGGCCCTGGAGGGGATCATTCAGGCCATGGCCGTGGCCGTGGAGACCAGGGACCCGTACACGGCTGGGCACCAGCAGCGGGTGGCGAACCTGGCCCTGGCCATCGGCCAGGAGATGAAGTTGCCAGGCAACAGCCTGGAGGCGATCTACATGGCCGGGGTGGTGCACGATGTGGGCAAGATCTCGGTTCCGGCGGAGATCCTGAGCAAGCCCACGCGCCTGACCGACCTGGAGTTCGCCCTCATCAAGACCCACGCGCAGACCGGGCACGACATCCTCAACAACGTCGACTTTCCCTGGCCCATCGCCCGCATAGTGCTCCAGCATCACGAGAAGCTCGACGGCTCGGGATACCCCAACGGGGCCAAGGGGGGAGAGATCCTCGCTGAGGCGCGGATCCTGACCGTGGCGGACGTGGTCGAGGCCATGGCCTCCCACAGGCCCTACCGTCCCGCCCTGGGTATCTCCGTGGCCCTGGAAGAGATCTCCAGGAATCAGGGGACCCTCTATGACGCGGAGGCGGCGGAGGCATGCCTGAGGCTATTCGAGGAGGGGCGGTTTTCCTTCGAGTCGGTGGTGAGCGGGTGAGGGCCACCTTGCTCCGGCGCCCACGGAGGGTAACGAGAGGAGTGCGTCACAGGGTGTGTGTTGTCAGTGGCCCGTTGTGAGTTGAAGATCCTACGGAAGACCGGCAGCGAGTCCATCGATTTTCCTTCCTAACAACCCCCACTGGCGACTGATTACTGACAACTGACCTCTCTCCTCTGACCCGAGGAGCTCGCTTTGCGCGGGCTTGTTGCGAGTCGTCCCCCAACTCCCAACCACCAGCAACGGCAACCGGCGACGGGCAGCGGACGTAGACCTTGAAAAGGGGGCGGCCATCTGATATCTTGAGTCGAATCATGGCGCGACAGGAGGGCGACGGGCTCCTCCGGGTGGCCTCCCTGGACGTGGGCACCAACAGCGTGCGGCTGCTGGTGGCCGATGCGGAGGCGGGCGGGGGGTTTCGAAGGGTATTCGCGGATCGCCGGATCACTCGACTGGGAGAGGGTCTTCAGACCTCGGGGCGGCTCAGCGAGGGGGCGATCCAGAGGACCTTGGAAGCCCTCTGCGTGTTTCTGGAGGCTGCCATGGGCCTGGGGGCGCTGACCGTCCTGGCAGCGGCCACGAGCGCTGTGCGGGACGCGGAGAATGGCAAGGGTTTCGTCCAAGGGGTGCGGAGGGAGACGGGTTTGGAGCTACGGGTCCTCTCCGGGGAGGAGGAGGCCTCGTGGATGGCCATGGGGGGCTCCCTATTGTGGCCGAGCCCGCCCGAGCGGTGGATGGCCGTGGACATAGGGGGGGGAAGC
>CAZOXN010000376.1:0-3749 GCA_964583655.1 uncultured Desulfarculaceae bacterium
GGGAGATACTGGGTGATCAGGCTTAACGACATACTCGACCGCATCGCCGAGTACGACCCTGACGCGGACGTAGGGCTCGTCCAGAGGGCCTACGTTTTCTCCGCCAAGGTGCATCAAGGACAGCTTCGCCTCTCGGGCGAACCGTACCTGATCCATCCCTTGGCAGTGGCAGGCCTCCTGACGGACCTCCGGCTGGATGCCGGCACAGTGGCCACAGGGCTCCTGCACGACGTGGTGGAGGACACGCGCACCACCGTCGCCGAGATCCAGGATATGTTCGGACAGGAGATCGCAGAACTGGTAGACGGCGTGACCAAGCTCTCTCGAATCACCTTCAGCTCCAGGGAGGAGCAGCAAGCAGAGAACTTCCGAAAGATGATCCTGGCCATGTCCAGGGACATAAGGGTGGTGCTTATCAAGCTGGCGGACCGCCTCCACAACATGCGCACCCTCCAGTATCACTCCCGCAACGACCAGATTCGTATCGCCCAAGAGACGTTGGAGATCTACGCCCCCATCGCGCATCGGCTCGGCATAACCTGGATAAAGAGGGAGCTGGAGGACTTGGCCTTCCATTTCCTGGAGCCGGAGGCCTACGAGGAGACCGTCAAGAAGGTGGCCCAAGCCAAGGTCGAGAGAGAGGATTACATCCGAGAGGTGGAGGAGATCATAAGAGGGGAGCTTCGCTCCCACGGCCTCAACCCGGAAGTGAAGGGGAGGTTCAAGCACTACTACAGCATCCATCAGAAGATGCGCACCAGAAACCTCCCCTTCGAGGAGCTCTATGACCTCTTGGCCTTCCGCGTAATCGTCAAGAACAAGGCCGAGTGTTACGAAGCCCTGGGGTACCTCCATGCCCTCTGGCCTCCTATCCCTGGCAAGTTCAACGACTACATCGCGGTGCCCAAGCCCAACGGCTATCAGTCCCTCCACATCACGGTCTTCGGCCCCCGACAGAAGCGGATGGAGATACAGATCCGAAGCGAGAAGATGGACCGGATTGCCGAGGAGGGGATAGCGGCCCACTGGCGATACAAAGAGGGGCGGATAGTGCAGGATCATGAAGACGAGAGGCTTGCTTGGGTGAGGCAGATCCTGGACTGGCAGCAGGAACTCGCGGACCCCAAGGAATTCCTCGACATGGTCAAGGTCGAGCTCTTCCCTGACGAGGTCTATGTCCTGACGCCAAAGGGGAGCGTGAAACAGCTCCCCAAAGGGGCCACCCCGGTCGACTTCGCCTATGCCGTCCACACGGAGGTCGGACACCAGTGCGTGGGTGCCAAGGTCAACGACAGGATCGTCCCATTGAGATATGAGCTCCAGACCGGTGACGTGGTGGAGATCATCACCCAGGCTGACCACAAACCATCGAGGGATTGGTTGAAGTTCGTCAGGACCTCCAGGGCCAGGACCAAGATCCGCCAGTGGATAAAGGCCGAGGAGCACAATCGTTCCATCGCCCTGGGGAGGGAACTGTGCGAGAAGGAGTTCCGCCGTCAGGGGCTGAGCATGTCCAAGCTCCTCAAAGACCCGAAGATGGAGGAGGTCACCCGGCAACTGGGCTTCGAGGATGTGGACGACCTCATCGCTGCTGTGGGCTATGGCAAGGTCTCGCCGAGATCTCTGGCGGGATGGTTCCTCCCGACCCCTGAGGCTCCGCCCGTAGATGAGACCCCTGTGTTACCTCAGGTGAGGCAGCTTCGCGGAAAGCCCAGGTCCTTCAAGAGCGGGGTCACGGTGAGGGGAGTGGATGAGGTGCTTGTCCACTTCGCCAAGTGTTGCCAGCCCCTCCCAGGGGACAAGATCCTGGGGTTCATCACCAGGGGACGCGGTGTCACGGTGCACGCCAAGGACTGTGGCAACCTCCAGCTCTTCGACCCTGACCGCCTGATACCCGTGGAATGGAATGAAGACCACAGCTCGGTCCACTCGGCCCGACTTCGGGTGGTCTGCAACGATAGAAAGGGGATCCTGGCCGCCTTGGCCAGCACCCTGAGCCAGGCTGACATAAACATAACACATGCTCAGGTGGACACCACCCCGGACAAGAAGGCCGTTTGCACCTTCGAGGTGGAGGTGAGCGACCTCAAGCAGCTCGAAGGGGCGCTGAGCGCCATCCGGAGGGTCCAGGATGTGTTGACCGCAGAGAGGCTTCGGGCCTGAGCCACACTGCCCTCACTGCCCCTTCCCAGCCTCTCATCCCCGATGCTCAAACGCGTATCATCCCCGCCCGGCGCCAACTCAGGATCCGCTGTTGGACCATGAGCTGTCCTTCCCATTCACCGTCCAACAACCCACAGCCCTGGAGGGCCCGTAGCCGATCCAGGAACCATGGTTCCACGGTGGGCGCAGGCAAGGGGAAAAGGGGCGTGCCCGGAAGGGGCAAATAGATGTGGGCGTGGATCCTGGTCCTCCCCAATGCCACGAGGCGCTCCATGAAGGACAGGCTCTCCAGGCGGTCATCAAGGGTCTCCCCTGGTGTCCCGAAGATCATATCCACGTGGGCCAGGAGGCCAGCCCCCACGACCCGCCTTACCGCCGTCTCTGCATCGGCCACCGTGTGCCCCCTCTTCAACAACCTCAAGACGCG
Organism: uncultured Desulfarculaceae bacterium; assembly: GCA_964583655.1. Lineage (GTDB taxonomy): Bacteria > Desulfobacterota > Desulfocorpusculales > Desulfocorpusculum > Desulfocorpusculum > CAZOXN01. The sequence continues at coordinate 2,591 of CAZOXN010000376.1, forward strand.
GTCGCTCCCGGACTGGGCCCCGATCACCAGGGTGCGGTTGGTGCAATAGTTCAAGATCAACTCCAGGGACTCATCCGTCACCCCCTCGGGACGCACCTCTGAGGGGAATGAACCGAGATGGACCTTCCGGATACCTGAGGCGCGGCAGGTGCGAAGGAGCCTCACGAGAGAATGCCTCGGCGACTTGCCGCCGCCACGTTCCCTGTACGAGAAGGCATCCGGGGAAATGAATCGGGCCGCGCTGCGGCCCATCCGACGCGATTCCTCCAGGTAATGGCGGATGGATACCAGGCTCCTGTGGCGGACAGGTGGGGGATGAATCCGCGGGGTGAAACAGTAACCGCAGGCGTGGGGACATCCCCTGGATATCTCCACAGGGGCCATCCAGTTGAGGCGTGAAGAGATAGGCAGGGCTACATCCAGGTGGCACGGGGACGATGCCCGCCAGACGCGGGTCCTGTTTTCCCCCATCCCCCTTTTCGCCCATTGTTCCAGGAGTCTGGGGAAGACCTTCTCGCCCTCTCCCATCACCACGGCCTGGAAGCCCAGGGCCAAGGTCCCATGGGGATCCGCGGTGGGATGAGCCCCCCCTGCCGCCACCAGGTCATACGGGCGAAGACGCGGCCCGATCAGGCGCAGCTCCTCGCAGACCTCACCCAGTTGAGGGGTCATGAAGGAGTAAGCCAAGAGCACCGGGGAGTCCTCGTGGAGGGCCTGGAGGACCTCCTCAAGGCCTCTCGCCACGGCGATGGAGACCCGTTGCCCCTCGTCCCATGTCTCCACCAAGTTGGCCAGCAGGGGGAGGGTGAAACGATTGTACCGCGTCTGTCTCAGGACCACTAACAAGGACAGACCCCCCAGGCCCCTCCGACTCCGTCTCGGTGCCTCAATGATATCTCCTTATGCGGGAGTTTTCCTGGCCCCGCAGAAGGCCATGAGAGGAGTGCCTCGGTGTAGGGAATCCCGCCGCACCTCGGATCGGTAATGCCTTGCCAAGATCTCTGCCCCCTGCAGGGCCCCTTGTCCAAAGGGGGGTCAAGAGGCCTCGGTCTTTGGGAGTCAGGGCCGATCCCCCGGAACGTGAGGACGCTCGTCGGTCTCGAGTGAGCGATGAAGGTCGCCAGGTTCGATGGAAAGCCGTGGTTTCAGCCCTTTTTGG
>CAZOXN010000377.1:0-3742 GCA_964583655.1 uncultured Desulfarculaceae bacterium
CCCCCCCCAGACAGGGTCAGCTCTCTCCAGCGAGACCCAGTCCCCCACCTGACCACCCAGGAGTCGCCCATCCCCCCCAGCGGCCAGATATGCGGCCACAGGGGCGAATATATCGCGACCGTGAAAGGTCCTACTCACGGGACGCAAGAAGAGGTCGTCCCGTTCCACGGCCCAGGCCATGGCCCCAGGCTCACGATCCAGGACGAGACTGAAGAGGCCATTGTCCGGCCCCACGAACCAGTGCCCGCCGGCCCAAGCCGCCATGGCCCTTCTCCCCCCTCCCACCCCAGGGTCCACCACCCCCAGGTGCACGGTCCCCGGAGGGAAGTAGGGGTGCGCCTCCAGGAGCACGAACGCCCCTGCCGAGATATCTCCTGGTGAAATATCATGTGTTATGTCAACAAGTTGGCAGCCAGGACAGCGGGAAAGGATCACCCCTTTCATGGCCGCCACGTACCAGTCCTTCTCTCCGAAGTCGGTCAGAAGGGTGACGATCGGCCTCGCATCCAGCACCACGCACCTCTGGGTCATTGCCTGGGAAAGGATCGGTAAGCGATCTTAGGCGAGGCCGGTCTGGGTGTCAAGGAAGGGGATGCTGGCCTGAAGGGGTCTAGCTTGACCCCTCCCCGAGAATCGATCCGGGCGGATCCCAAGGGAAACGAGCTCAAAGGAACGGGTTTGTGTCCCTCTCCAAACCGATGGTGCTCACGTACGCCGGGCCGTAATGATGACCAGGGTAGACCACGGTCTCCGCCGGCAGGACGAAGAGCCTCTCCTGGATGGACCTGAGCAGGGTGTTCCATGACCCCCCGGGCAGGTCGGTCCTGCCTACTCCGCCCACGAACAAGGTGTCCCCGGTGAAAACCGCCCCAGGGATCCTCAGGCAGATACCCCCAGGGGAATGCCCGGGGGTGTGTATGACCTCCAGCGATACGTCCCCCACCCGGATGAGGTCTCCGTCGCGCACGGTCTCGTCGGCGGGCGGGGATGGGCGCCCCCCGAACATCCGGAACATGGCATTGGAATCCTGGCCCAGCCAAGGGGCGTCTGCCTCATGGATCACAATGGGGGCACCGGTCTGCGCCTTCATCTCCGCGTTGCCCATTATGTGGTCCACGTGGCCATGGGTGTTCACTATCTTCGTGATGCGAAGGCCGAGTCGCCTGGCCTCCTCGAGGATCCGTGGTGCCTCGGCCGCTGGGTCGATGACTATCCCCTCCCCGGTCTTCTCGCAACCCACGAGGTAGGCGAACACCATCATCTGCCCCACCAGTAGCTGCCTGACCACGTAACCGTTTATCCGACGCTCTCCAGACCCCTCCGGACCTCTCTTCCCTATGCCAAGGACCATTTCATCTCCCTCGCAACTGAAATGCCAGTCGTCTGCAGCCCGTCTTCTCTAGGAGCCCACGGCCGGGTGACCAGGGGCGAAAGACCCGTGCTTCTTCACCCGTAGATGCATATCCGAGGCGCGCCTCTATCCCCTGGGATCGGGCATCCCTTGCAAGCTGCCTATGACCTCCCTCACATGGGCATGGCCGTGTGAGAGGAGGTAGGCAAAGATCCCATCCATTACCTCCGAGCAGAGGGCAGGATTGACGAAGGACCCGGTCCCGATTTGCACGGCACTGGCCCCCGCGATGAGGTATTCCAGGGCGTCCTCCGCACAGCCAATGCCCCCGGCGGCAATGACCGGCACAGGGCTACAACGCGCCACCAGCCATGCCCTGTAAAGGCTCAGGGGCCGAATGGCAGGTCCTGAAAGCCCCCCGCTCCCAGTGGAGAGCCTCGGCCTCCTCTTCTCCACGTCCACGGCCATCCCCATGTAGGTATTGCATACGGTAACCGCATCGGCCCCGGCCTCCCACGAGGCCCTTGCGGCCTCGACGATGTCCACCGCATCCGGGGTCAGCTTGACGAACAGAGGCAAAGGGGTCGAGTCGCGCACTGACTGTACCAGGCGATGGAGCAGCGCCGGGTCTCGTCCGAAGGCGCGCCCCCCCCTCTTCACATTGGGGCACGACACGTTCATCTCCAGGCCAGCTATGCCTTCCACCTCTGAAAGACGCCTGGAGGCCTCGACATATCCCCCCTCGGTCTCTGCGAAGAAGTTGACGATGACCCGCACATGCCTCTCCCGCAGCATGGGGAGGTGTTCCCGGAGGAAGGCAGCGATACCCACATTCTCGAGCCCGATGGCATTGAGCATCCCGGCTGGAGTCTCGGCGATCCTGGGAGGAGGATTCCCCGTCCTGGGGTCCAGCGAGATGCCCTTCGTCACGAATGCCCCCAAGGCCTCAGGGTCCAGATAAGGTAGTCCCTCCGTGCCGTAACCGGCAGTGCCAGAGGCATTCATCACCGGATTGGGGATCCTCAAGGACCCCAGCGTGACATCCATACCTATCCGCGTTTCAGTCTCAGCCGACATCCAAGGCCCCCCAGTCGACCTCGCCGGCGTCGAACACAGGACCTTCCTTGCAGACACGGACATACCCAGGCCTCTCCCTTGCCTTGACCCCGCAGCCTAGGCATACCCCTGTCCCGCACCCCATGGATGACTCCAGGGAGGCCTGGCATGAGGCCCCCTCGGCCTCTGCCCACAGGGCAACGGCCTTCACCATGGCCGCAGGGCCACAGACGAACAAAGACGGGGACGGCCGCGAAAGCTCCGGCCACTTCTCCTGAAGGAGATCCAGCACGCTCCCCCTGAACCCACCTTGGCCCTGCTCCACCGAGACAAAGACCGTCATACCCAGCCCTTCGAGATCGTCGACGCACCAAAGCCCGTCCCTGGTCTTGGCCCCGACCAACGCCACCGTCTCCCTGCGCAGACCGGCGGGCATCTCCTGCGCCAGGCACACCAGGGATGCCACGCCCATCCCCCCAGCCACCAATATAGGCCTACCGCCCGAAGGCACACGCCACCCCCTGCCCATGGGCCCAAAGATATCTATCATATCCCCAGTCACCCTCTTCGCCATCGAGCGGGTCCCCCTGCCTACCACCTGGAACAATATCTCCCCAGCGTCCTCCCTCCGGGTTCTTCTGGCACCACGTAGCCCTTTGCGATGCAAGGCAAAGGGGCGCCTCAATAAAGGATCGGACCCATCGCCCACCCTTACCATGTAGAATTGACCCGGCCCGGCATCCCTGACGAGCCCCTCCGCGACCAGACCCCATCGAAAAAGCCCAGGGGCCAATCTCTCCACGTATTCCAGACGGGCCTGAAAGAGCCTCATGAACCCCCGAGGTATGCCTCGCTCCCTTGCCGAAACGGCCACTGGAGGCAGCAAGAACGTCCCGTTGTCACTGGTCCGTTGTCCGTTGCTGCCCAGAGACAACCGGCAACTGACCAACGGCAGGACTTGTTTCCACCACGCCCCTCACCACGTCTAGCCCCATAATCGCCCACCAGGACCACGTGTCACCCTCACCTGATGAGCTGTCGCGGGCCTCACGCGGCCCCTATCTCCTTGACCATCACCAGTGCGTCGTCGCCAGTGTCGGTGTAGTAGCCACGCCTTATCCCCACTACCTGGAAGCCCAATGAATCATAGAGGCATCGGGCGGCTGGATTGCGGCTCCTGACCTCCAAGATGCCACTGCGAACCCCCATCTTCGCCGAGTGGGCAATGGCATGCTGGAGGAGCGTCCTTGCGACCCCCATGCGCCTGTAGCACGGGTGCGTTGCCAGATTCATGACGTGCATCTCTTCCGCGAGGATCCACACACAGAGATACCC
>CAZOXN010000378.1:0-3737 GCA_964583655.1 uncultured Desulfarculaceae bacterium
GACCAGCGGTCAGGGAGATCGGGGCCAGGAAGCCTCACAGCCAGATCAAGGGCAACGAGCCATCGATGTGGGGGAGCGTATCCCTCGCGGGCAGCCTCAGGAGGGGCCATGAATGAGGAGACGTGCGATGTCTTGGTGATCGGTTCAGGGATGGGGGGGATGTGTGCCGCCGCCTTGTTGGCCCGCCAGGGGTACCGCGTGCTCGTGACGGAGAGGCTTCCCTACATAGGCGGTCGGTGCTCCACCGTCGATTACAAAGGCTTCAAGTGTACCACTGGTGTCATAGGGCCTGAGACCGGTGGGGTGATACAGGGGATCTTCGAGAAGGTAGGGGCTGAGTTCAACGTGCGGCCAGTAGGGCCTCCGCACTATCTCGTGGGCGGCAAGGTCCACGAGGTCCCGGCCAAGGGGGGGTTCAGGGCACTCCTCGCTGCCGCGACCCAGGATCCCACGGAGGTCGAGAGGGTAATGGAGGCCATCTCCCGGGCCCTGAGCTGGATGGAGCCTTCGGCGAGGATCAGCCTGCGGGACTGGTTGTCGCAATACACCGAGAACGAGGCGGTGCTCGGCATATTTCAGGCCATGGTCTCTGCCACCACCTTCGTCAACGCGGACGAACTCCCGGCCAAGGAATACTTCCTGTTTCTCAAGAGGATGAAAGGGTATAGAGGCTTCGGATATTGTCCGGAGGGGAGCATCGCCCTACCCAAGGCCCTGGCCCGGGTGGTGGAACAAGAGGGTGGGTCTGTGTGGACCTCTTCTCCGGCAACCAGGATCCTCTCGGATAGAGGAGTGGCTTGCGGGGCCGTCGTGAGGAGGGGGGGTGCAGAGGTCCAGGTCAGGGCGAGCGTTGTCATCAGCAACTGCGGGCCCAAGAGGACGGTCGATCTCGTGGGGCGGGAGAACATGGACGAGGGGTATCTCCAGGAGCTCGACGAGACGATCAAGCCCGCGATGGTCGTCGTCATACAGTTTGCGAGCGACATCCCCCTCCTGGACTGCGATTATCTCATAGTCACGGGCTACAAGAGGATAAACGCCATCTTTCAGCCTACCTTCGTCTGCCCGGAGCTCGCCCCCCCAGGCAAGCACCTCCTCCTAGCAGGAGGGGCACCCGTGTCATCGCTTTCTCCCCTCGACGGCAAGGGTGAGATAGAGATCTGTCTCCATGAACTGCGGGAGATCCTGCCAGGGTTCGATAGGCACGCCGAGGTCCTCATGACCGGGACGTTTCAGGCCGAGTGGCCCGCCATGCAGAGCTGGCCAGGATTCGACATGCCGCAAAAGACACCCGTAGTCAACCTCTACAATGTGGGGGACGGGGTGAAGACATCCGGTATGGTGGCCTTGGCCGCGGCCGCGGAGACCGGGGCCCTGGTGGCGGAGGATGTGATGCACCGTCTCCTGGCCAGGAGGAAGGGCCAGTAGCCCAGGGAGGACGAACCGCTGACAGCGAGCAAGCCATTGGAGGGATCACAGGGAGGACCGCATGTTCAGGCTGGATGGGAGGGTGGCCTTGGTGACCGGGGCCTCGGGCGCCATAGGCAGGGACATCTCAGTTGCCCTGGCCAAGGCCGGGGCCGACATCCTGGCGGCGGGGCGGGACATGGACCGCCTCCAGGAGACAACGAGGGTCGTCTCCGAGACCGGGCAAAGGGCCCGTGCCCTTGCCGCGGACATATCGAGGATGGATGAGGTCCGAAGGCTCGCGGCCAAGGCCGGGGAGGAATTCGGGCGGCTGGACATACTCGTGAACAACGCCGGGACCAACCTCTTCAAATTGGCCGGAGAGTTCACCGATGAGGATTTCGACCTCATCATGGACACGAACCTGAAGGGGCCTTTCTTTCTCTCCCAGCTCGTGGCTGAGGTGATGAAGGGGCAGGGGGGAGGCAACATCATCTTCATCACCTCCCAACTCGGGAGCGTGGCCATGAACTTCGCCTGTCTCTACGGGGCGACCAAGGCCGCACTCATGCAGATGACTCGATCTCTGGCATTCGAGTGGGCCAGGCACAACATCCGCGTCAACTCCGTATCTCCGGGCCCGTGGTCCACAGGGATGCTGGAGCCGGTCTTCCGGGACGGAAAGACCAAAGAGGGGCTGATCCGGCAGACCCCGTTGCGACGGCTGGGAGGAGAGGGGGATCTGGGAGGGGCCGTGGTCTTCCTGGTCTCGGATGCGGCCGGGCACATAACAGGCCAAGACCTCGTGGTGGACGGCGGGTTTTCCATCTGCAAGGTGGTTTGAGATGAGCTCAATGGCAATGGGGGTGCTGGATGAACGCTGACGACGTGGTGATAGTGTCTGCGGTGCGGAGTGCCATCGGGACATACGGAGGGCAGTTCAGGGATGTCACCGCCGTGCCCCTCGGGGTCCCAGTCATGAAAGAGGCCATAAGGAGGGCAGGGATCGACCCGGCCCTGATAGATGACGTGGGCTGGGGCTGCTGCTACCAGAGGGCTAGGAACGAGGTGAACGTGGCCCGGGTGACGGCCATCAAGGCTGGTGTCCCCGTGGAAGTGCCGGCATTCACTGTCATGCGGGTCTGCACCTCATCCATGTGGGCCATGGCTCAGGGATTCATGGCCATCCGCCAGGGATATTACTCGGTCTATCTCACAGGCGGAGTGGAGAGCATGAGCACGGTCCCGTACACCATAGACTCCCTGAGGTGGGGTGCTCGGATGAACCATGTGGAGGTCCGGGATATGATGTGGGACGGGGTCACCTCCATCGGAGTGGGCCCGGCCATGGGGATGACGGCGGAGAACCTGGCTGAGAGGTATCGCATCAGCCGCCAGGCCCAAGACGAGCTCGCCTATCAGAGCCATATGAAGGCGGTGGCGGCCATCAAGGGAGGCCGCTTCAAGGAGGAGATCGTGCCCATCGAGGTCCCTGGCCCCAAAGGGGGATCGAAAATAGTGGACACCGACGAGCACCCGAGGGCTGACACAACGCTGGAGGCATTGGTTAAGCTGAGGCCTACGTTCAAGGAAGGGGGGACGGTCACTGCCGGCAATGCCTCGGGGATAAACGATGGGGCCGCGGCCCTTGTAATGATGAGCAAGTCCAAGGCAGATGAACTGGGGGTCAAACCCATGGCCCGGATAGTGGACTTCAGCGTGGTGGGGGTGGATCCGGATTACATGGGCTGGGGGCCTGTGCCTGCCACTGAGAAGCTCCTGACAAAGACCGGGCTCAAGCTATCGGACATGGGCCTCATCGAGCTTCACGAGGCCTTTGCAGCCCAGTACCTCGCGTGCGAAAAGGGTCTGGGCCTCGAGGAGTCCAGAGAGATCATCAACGTCAACGGGAGCGGGATCTCTCTGGGGCACCCAGTGGGGGCCACAGGGGCCCGCCTGGTCGTGACCCTCCTCCACGAGATGCGCAGAAGGGACGTGCGGCACGGCCTGGCCACCTTGTGCGGTGGTGGCGGCCTGGGCATGGCAATGATAATAGAGCTGCCGTAGCGAAGATCCTGCCTCGGGCTCGTGCGTCGGGAGGCACGGTGGAGCATCGGGGCTCGGCTAGGGAGGAAGAGAGATGGGTGATGCGGATTTGGAGGTCTACTGCGCCAGGGCCGTCGAGAAGGGTGCCACCCATGCCAAGCAGATCCATACCAGCAGCGTGGTCACAGCCCCGTGGGTGAGGATGAAGTGCCAGTTCGGCTGCCCGGGCTATGGAAAGGGGTGGTGCTGTCCCCCTCACACCCCCACTCCTCAGGAGACCAGGT
>CAZOXN010000379.1:0-3734 GCA_964583655.1 uncultured Desulfarculaceae bacterium
GCCCAATGCCGGATCCGACGTGGCGGCCATGAGGACCACTGCCCGTAGAAAAGGTGATTACTATGTCATAAACGGGACCAAGATCTTCATCACCAACGGGGCCAGGGCCGATGTGGTCACCCTGGCAGCCAAGACCGACCCTGAGAAGGGATACAACGGCATCAGCCTGTTTCTCGTGGAGACCAAGCTCCCTGGTTTCTCGGTGAGCAGGAAACTGGAGAAGATGGGGATGCACCCTTCGGACACCGCGGAACTCGTCCTGGAAGACGTCGTGGTGCCCAAAGAGAACCTGCTGGGGGAGGAGAACAAGGGGTTCATGGAGGTGATGATCAACTTCCAGGGCGAGAGGCTGGTGGCCGCCATCGGCTCAGTGGCCAGCGCTGCACGAGTCCTGGAGAAGACCATCGAGTACGTCAGACAGCGTGAGGTCTTCGGCAGGCCCTTGAGCAGGTTTCAGGTGACCAGACACAAGATCGTGGACATGCTGTGCGACATAGAGACGGCAAGGCAGTATGTATACTATTGTGCCTGGCTCTTCTCCCAGGACAGAAACCCTGCCAGGGAGATCTCCATGGCCAAGATCGTGGCCACCGAGATGTCCATACGGGTGATCAACCAGTGTTTGCAGCTTCACGGCGGATATGGCTACATGCGGGAGTACGGCATCGAGAGGGCCTATCGCGACGCGCGTCTCTCCACCATAGGCGGTGGGAGTACCGAGGTGATGAAGGAGATCGTCGGGCGGGCCATGGGCCTTTAGGAGGTGATCGCCAAGCCCAGCTCCCTCAGGATCTCCCGGAATGGGCCGTAGAACCTCTGCCGCTCTTCCATGGCCTTGGAGGCGATCTGGGGGAGGCGATCCACATCCCCCTCGGCCACCACGAGGTCCACGCTCTTGGACAGGGCCATCATGAGGTCTCCTGTCTGGATCCCTTTCCCGACCCAGACAACGAAGACTCCCCTGCGCTCCTCTCCTGTCATGGAACAAAGATGGCCGCGCAGGCTGCCAGCTGGATCCTTGTCGAAACCGTCCTGATAGACGACCAGGGAAAACCTAGAGAAGCGAAGCCCATCCACGGCCTCCTCCGGGGAGGCCGGGCGAAGGACCCGATACCCCAGCTTCTCCAGGGCCGCGCGGACCCGATCCCCCGTCACAGGATCGGCGCAGCACATGGCCCTTGGCATCTCCCCCTCAGCCGTGGCAAGGGCGGCTTCCGCGGCATGGGTCGGCGGAGCTTCGGCAGACGAGGGCGCTTGTGCCCCCCCTGACACCGAGATCTTGCCCTTGCAGCCCGGGCAGAGGAGGGTCACCTCCTTCCCGGCCGGCAGTTTCTCGTCCGGTATGACGAATCCCTTCTGGCAATGCGGACATGAGATGCGCATCTCACCTCCTCACGAGGTTGGAGAGACCCACGTCCTTCCCGAGTCTCTCACGAAATCGCCGAGCGCACGGTTCAGCGAGGGCGTCCGGGCTTCTTGCCCAACTTCTTGTCGTATTCGGCATCCAGGGCCAGCTCCTCGATGTCAGAGGTCTTCTCCCCCCTCTGCGCCTTGACCTGGTCGATGCCGCGTCCCACCACGGACCTCCTGGCCGCGTACGCTATGGCGGTCTCCTCGCTGATGAGTCCCTGCTGAAAGAGCTCCAGGATGCACTGATCGAAGGTCATCCATCCGTAAGGACGGGCCGCCTCGGTGATCTCGTAGAAGGTCTTACCCTCGGACTCCCCCTGCAGGATGCTCTCTTTTACGCGCAGGTTCATCCCCATGATCTCGAAGGCCGCAACCCTGCCACCCCCTTCCTTGGGCAGGAGTCGCTGGCACACGATCCAGCGCACCGCCTCGGCCAGGCGGATGCGGATCTGTCTCTCCTCCTCGGTATCGAACATGCCGAGGATGCGATTGATAGTGGCCCCCGCGGTCATGGTGTGGAGGGTGCTAAGGACCAGATGCCCTGTCTCAGCCGCGCTCAGGGCGATCTCCACTGTCTCCCGGTCCCTCATCTCACCCACGAGGATTACCTTGGGGGCCTGCCTGAGGGCGGCCCTGAGCCCGCTGGCGAAGCTGTCGAAGTCCACGCCCAACTCCCTCTGGTTGAAGGTCGCCTTCTTGTGTCTGTGGACATACTCCACCGGGTCCTCCAGGGTCACCACATGGATCGCCCTCGTATCGTTCATCTCGTCCAGTAGCGCAGCCAAGGAGGTGGTCTTGCCGCTGCCCGTGGCCCCAGTGACCAGGATGAGGCCGTTGATCTCCTTGCTCATCTCGTGGAAGGCAGGGGGAAGCTTCAACCCGTCGATGGTGGGCACCTCCGTCTCCAGTCGCCGCATGACGATGGAGTAGCACCCCTTCTGGGAGAAGATGTTGACCCTGAACCTGGCCCTCCCGGCGAGGAAGAACGAGGTGTCGCAAGAGCCATGGGTCAGCAGGTCCTTGAGGAGCCTACGGCTGGAGCCGACCATGTTCAGGGCCAGGGTCTCTGTCTGGAACGGTGTCAGCGGCTCCAGTGGCGGTGAGAGCCTCACCGGCTTGAGCTCACCGTACGCCTCTACCTGGGGGGGTTGCCCCACCGTGAAGTTGAAGTCCGAGCCGTGGGGGTAGGCCTCTAGCATCCGCTGGAGGATCTGCTCCAGTTGCGGTCGTCTCACGAGGCACCTCCTTCTTGCACCCCTTTCACGAGGCCGGATGGTCTCCGCTGACTCCTCTGCCCGGCCCTCACGTCAGACACGCCCCGTCACGCAAAGACATCCGGGGGGGTCTTGAGGAAGGGGATGAACTTGTTCTTGTCAACGGCCTTGTTGTACGCGTCCTCGGGCTCGATGAGCCCCTTCTGGAGGAGGCCCATGATGGCGTCGTCCAGGGTCTGCATCCCGAACTTCTTTCCGGTCTGGATCACCGAGGTGAGCTGGAAGGTCTTGGCCTCCCTGATGAGATTGGCCACTGCAGGAGTGACCACCAGGATCTCCAGGGCAGCACACCGCCCCTTCTTGTCCTTCCTCCTGAAGAGGGTCTGGGAGACCACGGCCTTGAGCGTCTCGGAGAGGGTCACCCGGACCTGCGCCTGCTGTTCCGACGGGAAGACGTCGATGACCCTGTCCACGGTCTTGGTGGCACTCTGGGTGTGCAAGGTAGAGAAGACCAGATGGCCGGTGGATGCAGCTTCCAAGGCCAGGGATATGGTCTCCAGGTCCCTCATCTCTCCCACCAGGATGATATCCGGGTCCTCGCGCAATGCACCTCTGAGGGCGGAGGCGAAGGAGCGGGTGTGGCTCCCGATCTCCCGATGGTTGACTATGCAGCCCTGGCTCTGATGGACGAACTCGATGGGATCCTCAACGGTTATGATGTGATCCTTGCGATTCTTGTTGGCATGGTCGATGATGGCGGCCAAGGTGGTGGACTTGCCGCTCCCGGTAGGGCCCGTCACCAACACCAGGCCCTTGTCCAGCATGGCGAGCTTCTTGAGCAAGGGAGGGAAGCCCAGCTCGTCGATGGTGACGATCTTGCTCGGGATCTCGCGAAACACCGCGCCGATCCCGTACTTCTGGTTGAAGAAGTTGGCCCTGTACCGAGCCATACCAGGGATCTCGTACCCGAAGTCCAGATCCCCTGTCTCCTCGAAGACCTTGATCTTGTCCTCCGGGGTGATGTCGTAGAGCATGGCCTTGAGCTCGTCGTTCTCGAAGACCTTGTACTTGACCCGCTCCATCTCGCCCCGAAGCCTGAGTATGGGCTGG
>CAZOXN010000380.1:0-3732 GCA_964583655.1 uncultured Desulfarculaceae bacterium
ACATGCTCGATGTGCTCGATCAGATGGAGTTCGACATCATCGAGATCGACAAGACCATAAAGGCCAAGAAGCGGCCAGTTGTCATCATCACCTCCAACGCCAAGAAGGACCTTTCAGACCCATTTCTGGGACGTTGCAACTTCCACCACATCGCCTTCCCCGACTCCGAGATGATGAAGCGGATTGTGCAGGTCCATTTCCCAGACATAGACAAGGATCTGATGGATAGCGCTGTGAGGACCTTCTACAGGCTCAGGGAGATCAAAGGCATAGAGAAGAAGCCCTCCACGAGGGAGTTGGTGAACTGGATAAGGGCCCTGAGGGCTGATCCTGAGTTCCGGGTGAAGGACCTCATAAAGGGCGAGGTCCCGTACCTGGGTGTCCTGTTCAAGAAGAGCCCTGATTACGTTGTGGCCCAGGCCTCCGTGGCGAGGTTCAAGGTCTAGGGTCGAGCGGGGGGCGCATGTTCGTGGATTTCTTCTACATGCTGAAGAAGGTTGGGATTCCGGTGTCCCCCACCTCCTTCTTGAGGCTCCATGCTGCCTTGAAGATGGGCCTTATCAACTCCATCGACGACTTGTACGTGGGGGCCAGGACCATCCTCGTCAAGAGCGAGAGGTACTTCGACCTCTACGACCAGGTCTTCGCCCACAGATTCCACGGGATCGAGCTCAAGGATCCGGATGAATTCGAACTGACGGAAGTGGCCCGGGCCATGTTGGAGGAATGGCTCAAGGATCCGCAAGGACTCGCCCGCGTCCTGGGGGTCAGCGAGGAGGAACTGCTCAAGCTCTCCCCGGATGAGTTGCTCAAGTACTTCCTGGACCGTCTGAAGGAGCAAACCGAGGCGCACCACGGGGGGAACAGGTGGATAGGTACCCGAGGGACCTCGCCGGTGGGCCATTCAGGCTACCACCCGGGGGGCATGAGGGTGGGAGGGGCCTCTGGGAACAAGTCCGCGGTCAAGGTCGCCATGGAGCGAAGGTATCGGGATTATTCGCAGGAGGGACCGCTGACAGAATCGCAGATGGGAGAGGCCCTGAAGAGGCTCAGAAACCTCGTGCCCGTGGGACCCAAGGACCGGGTGAATATCGACAAGACCATATACGCCACCATGAAGAACGGGGGCGAGATCGAGATCATCTTCGACCGCAGCATGAGGGACAGGCTGAAGGTGGTCCTTGCCATAGACAATGGCGGGTGGTCCATGGACCCTTACATCGACCTCGTGCAGACCCTGTTCAACTACGCCAGGGCTCAGTTCAAGGACCTGAAGACTTTTTTCTTCCACAACACCATCTATGACTACCTATGGGAGGATCCGCCAAGGAGGTACAAGCCCTATCCAGTGGACCAGTTGATACACCTGGATCCGGAGACGAGATTCGTCATAGTGGGTGACGCCAGTATGGCGCCTTACGAGCTGATGGCCAGGGATGGGTCCATCTACGTCGAGGAGAGATCGGGCAGGCCCAGTATCGAGAGGCTCAAGTTCATCGCTGCCACCTTCAAGCATGCCATTTGGATAAACCCGAGGCTGGCGGACGAATGGCCTCACACCCCCACCATAAACTACATACGAGAGATATTCCCGATGTTCGAGCTGACCCTCGATGGTTTGGAAAGAGCGGTCACCCACATGATGCTGAAGCACTGAGGAGTTGTCTGCACATCATCTCGTTCCCGGGCAACGCCCGCTGGCAGTTATGGCCCAATCCCTTGACCGTCCGAGACAAATCCCTGCCCCTTGGGCACCCCATGGGGTCCTGCCCGTGCCTCACCGCGGGGTGGGACCGCCAGGATCCAGGGAGTCGGGCTGCGAAATGCCCAGCCTCTCCCGGTTGCAGATCTCGGAGCGAGGGCATACGAAGGCGGCCATCTGTTTCCATTCATGGTAACATGGCGCCTCCGCTTTTTGCTCCTCGTCTCTTGCCATGGGCAGCTGCACGCCGTGCCCACTTGGCTCGCGCCATGGCCGTCGGCGGCCTCCGCGTCCCTCCCTCGGTCGGCCTGAGCTTGGCTTCGGCCGGAATCGCCTCAGGCGGACCCCTGGTCCAAATCCCGGGAAATCCAAGCGCCTCCGCCCTGCCTGCCCCAAGCGGGCGCTGCAGGCCAGGTGCCCCGAGAAACGCCACCACCCCCGGATCAGTCACCTCCGACCCCCACCGCGCTTGGGGGATACTCCGAGCCCTGAAAGGAGAGGAGGTCCCCCAGGCCGGAAACAAAGACCACTCACTGTCGCCCACCCCAAAGAGCGCGCTTGGTCACGGGGGATGCAAGACTCGGGCTGGGCGGCAGGTGGAGGACAAGGTATACTGATCCAGCAAAGGGGGTGCGCAGATGCAACTTCTGGTCATAGGCCCCATCGGGCACCACGGAGAGGAGATGCCACCACTGGCGGATCGTGCAATGATGCGGTACAAGGGGTTTCGACTGATCGCGCAAGCGCTTCAAGGCCCGGTGGGCTGGGTCGCGGAGTTGGCCATCTTGCCCGTGGAGGGGCGTTGTCCAGTGGCTGGGCATGTGAATGCGTCTCGGTTCTACGCTGATCCTGCCACCGCGGTTCAGGAGGCGTTGCTCCAGGGCATGAGGAGTGTCGACGCCGGAATAGGGTTGGGATGGCCCTGAGGGTCTCTGTCGGTCTTGTGCCGCTTCGAGTACCGTAGGGGGCCCAGAGGTCCGCGAGGGCGATGAGGCCCCTTGGGGCCAGGGACGAATGAGGCCAGGAGGTTGCAGATGCCCTACGCCGAGGTGAACTCCATCAGGCTGTATTACGAGGTCTTGGGCCATGGATCTCCACTGGTGATGATCATGGGGCTGGGGGCCAACAAGGACTGGTGGGATCCGCAGATGTTGAGCCTCCTGCAGGAGGAGTTCGAGCTCGTCCTCTTGGACAATCGCGGGGCAGGGAGATCTGACAAACCCAGAGGGGAGCAGACCATAGCCTTGATGGCCTCTGATGTCCTGGGCCTCATGGGGCATCTCGCCCTTGACAGGGCCAGCCTGTTGGGGGTATCCATGGGGGGGATGATCGCTCAGGAGATCGCTGCGACGAGTCCGCACAGGGTGGAGAAGCTGATCCTTTGTTGCACCCATTGTGGGGGAAAGGAGAGCATCCCACCGCCCCCAGAGGTCATCGAGCTCCTCGTCTCCCCCAGAGGGGGACGCTCGGTGGAGAGGATCGCAAGGGATTCGCTCCCCTTGCTCTTTCCAGAGGGCTATCTGGAGGCGCACCCGGAAGCCGCCAAACGCTTCATCGCCACGTACTGCATAGCCCCCGTCCCTGCTCACGCCTTTTTCCAGCAGCTCCAGGCCATAACCAGCTGGGGTATATGCGAACGGCTCAAGGAGATAAGGTCTCCCACCTTGATCTTGGCCGGGGAGGAGGACGTCCTGGTGCCCCCAGAGAACTCACGGATCCTGGAGAGGCACATCCCTCAGGCCCATTGTATCTTCTATCCTGGGATGGGCCACGGGTTCATGGCGCAGGCCCCGGGGCCTGTGGCGAGGGACATCATACGGTTCCTCAAGGGAGGCGCTTGAGATGGGGGCTTCGGTGGGAGGCATGAAAGGTCTTGCCTTGAAAGGGAATGGAGGGGGGATCTACCTTAGGGTCTGACCGAGATCATGGGGGCGTGGGAGAATGTTAAGGGGGGAGGTCATGGAGTTCTACGCGTGTCTCGAGGGGAGGCAGAGCTGTCGAGGCTTTACGTCCAGGAGGCTGGATAGAGG
>CAZOXN010000381.1:0-3716 GCA_964583655.1 uncultured Desulfarculaceae bacterium
ACCTGATGCTGGAGGGCAAGACAGACGAGGCCAGGGAGATCCATTACAAGACCCTTCCGGTAGTGAGGGCGCTCTTCTTGGAGACGAACCCGATCCCGGTCAAGGAGGACATGAACATGATGGGGCTCCCTGCCGGGGCGCTTCGCCTGCCCCTGACGCCCATGAAAGAAGCCAACCGTGAGGTCTTGCGCAGGGCCTTGAGAGACCTGGGTCGTCTGTGATCCTGCGAGGCCAAGGACAATGAAGAAGGGCGACACCCCATCACAGCGACGTGCCTCGGCACTCTCCGAAAAGGCTGCTCGGAGAAGGGCGAGCATCCTGGATCCGCAGCGTAGGCTGGAGATCGTTCACGGACAGTGGTGGCAGATGCTGGACGATTCTCACGATCCCATCTTCCTGGTGGATGCGGACAGCGGCAAGGTGTTGGACACCAACAGGAGGTTCTCCGGTTTCTTGGGATGGCCCAGGGAACGCGTGAGGGGGATGCCCATAAGCATGCTGGTCGGCGAGGAGGACTGGGACCGCGTGGCCACCTTGGCCGATGTGGTGCTGGGGGAGGGTGTGGGGCGGCTCGAGAGGGTGTCCCTCAGACACTCCTCTGAAGAGCTCGTCCTGTGCGATTTGGAGGGGCGTCTGGCCTTGTTCCGTGACCGGGAGGCTGTGCAGTTCGCCATCCAGGTTGGATCTCAAGAGGAATCCATGGGGATGAGCGACCGGGCGGCGACATTCTTCCAAGATCTGAGCCAGACCCTGCCACTGCTGCTGGACTTCGACCAGGTGCTCGACCGGATCGTGGAGCGTTTCGCTCAGGCCATTGAGTTCCATGCCTTCGCGCTCAGCCTCGTGGAGAAGGGGGAACTGAAGCGCCTCACGCTCTATTGTGCGGAGGAGCCGCCCGAGGGGTTCCTCACTGAGGTCCAGGAACGCGTGATGGAGGCCTTGCTCAAGCTAGGGGTTCAAGTCACGCCCACCAATCTGCAGTACTCCATCCGGGAAAGGTCATGGATCAACCCGGGTTTTTCCCGGGCTGTTGGATCGGAGCTAATCCTCCCCATCCCCCTTGGCGGTGCACAAGGTGTTCAGGGGCTAGGAGGGCTCTTCCATCAGAGACCGCAGGCCTTCAGGAGCGAGGAGACCGCCCTGTTTTCCACCTTTGTAGGTGGGATCGCCTCTTCCTACCTCATATATCATTCGTATCGGGAGATCGAGGCCCAGTCCTACACGGATCCCTTGACCGGGTTGGCCAACCGAAGGAGGCTCTTCAAGGAGTTGGAGCATCTGGTGGCCTCGTCCAGGGAAGACGACAAGCTCCTGTCAATGCTCCTCATCGACATAGACCACTTCAAACGCCTCAACGACTTACACGGGCACAAGGTGGGGGATGAGGTGCTGCGTCAACTGGCCGACTTCTTCAGTCGTGGGGTTCGCGACACAGACCTGGTCACCCGATACGGCGGAGAGGAGTTCCTCATCCTCCTGCCCAGGACGGACATCAAGGTGGCGGCGGAGATAGGTGAGCGGCTCCGTTCGGAGGTGGAGGCCATGGAGATCAGGATCCCTATTGAGCCGGCCCGGAATTCACCGACTGCTGGGATCCGTCTGACCATAAGCTTGGGCATAGGTTCGGTCAGATCTGGGGAAGACCCTGATTCGGCCATCCGCCGGGTTGACGAGGCCATGTACAGGGCGAAGGAAGGTGGACGAAATCGTGTCGCCTTGGAGGGCCTGTGATGTGTGCCATGGTCCTGGGAAAGGGTTAGCACTGGAGGGGCGAGGATGGACTTGATCAAGATCCGCCTGGGAGAGGAGATGGACGATATTAAGGATCAGATGGAGCAACTGATGGACGAGTTCATGCGCATCCAACCGGCCTTCAGCCCCAAGGCAGGGACCCAGTGGGTACCGCCTATGGACATCTACGAGACCGACACTGGGCTCTTCATCCTGCTGGAGATGGCTGGGCTGCGCAAGGAGGATATCCAGGTGGTCATGGAGCCTGGTGTACTCAGGATCTACGGGCGCAGGCCCAATCCGATCCAGGAGGAATGCTCCAAGGTCTTGAGGATGGAGATCGAGTTCGGGCCCTTCGAACGCAGGGTCCGGATCCAGACACCCATAGATCCGGATGGGATCAACGCGGTGTATCGTGACGGTTTCCTCAAGATATGGGTCCCCAAGGCCAGGCTGGTCCAGCGGGAGATCCAGGTAGGTAAAGGGCCGCCTTGAAGGATCGGGGGCCTTGGTGGGTGTTAGCGCCTCGCGCCCTGCCAGCTGTCCCATGGCTGGGGCTGGTGGGTGTATCGCTGGTTTTCAGATCCCAGACCAATTGATCCGGTGAAACCGGGTCGCCACAGGAGCGTGGCCATGACTCAGGAGGATATGGCGCAGGGGAGCGAGCCAATGGAGGCTGACTCCCTGCAGTTGCCCGAGATCATTTCCATCATGCCCGTCAGGGAGATGGTGGTATTCCCCAAGATGATTTTCCCGATGATCGTGGGGGATGAGAAGACCGTCAAGCTCGTGGATGATGCCCTGGTGAGAGACCGCATCATAGGCCTGGTCGCCGTGAGAGAGACTCGGGGGAAAGAGGTGCAACCGGAGGACCTCTACGTGATTGGGATGGGGGCCGTCATACACAAGATGCTGAAGATGCCTGACGGCACCCTCAGGCTCCTCGCCCAGGGGATGTCGAGGATGCGTATCCTGGAATATGTCCAGAGGGAGCCTTACTTCCGGGCCAGGGTGGAGCCGCTGGAGGACCGGCTCGAGGAAGGGGACGAGGTCCAGGCCCTCACAGCGAATATCAAGGGGCTCTTCAAGAGGCTCCTGGAGATGTCCCCCCATCTCCCATCTGAGCTGGGTATCATCGCCCTGAACGTGGAACATCCCGGGAATCTGGCCGATTTGGTGGCCGCAAACCTCAACGTCAAGATGGAGGAGAAACAGGACATCCTGGAGACCATCGATGTCAAAGATAGGTTAGAAAAGGTCCTGAGACTTCTGAACAGGGAGATCCAGATCCTGGAGCTGGGGAGCAAGATCCAGTCAGAGGTCAAGGGGCAGATGGACAAGGTCCAGCGGGAATACTATCTGAGAGAGCAGCTGAAGGCGATCCAGAGGGAACTTGGGGAGACAGATGAGAGGACAGCGGAGATCCAGGAGCTCAGGGAGAAGATCGATCAGGCGAACCTCCCCGAAGAGGCCCGAAACGTCGCCTTGAGGGAGCTGGATCGGCTGGCCAAGATGCCCCCGGCTGCAGCGGAATACACGGTCTCCAGGACCTACCTCGACTGGCTCGTGGAACTCCCCTGGAGCACAGCCACGGAGGACAATCTGGACATAGAGAGGGCCAGGGCGATCTTGGACGAGGATCATTATGACCTGGATAAGGTCAAACGCCGTATCGTGGAGTACCTGGCCGTCAGGAAGCTCAAGCCGGAGGCCAAGGGCCCCATACTCTGCTTCGTCGGCCCCCCTGGGACAGGCAAGACATCCCTGGGCCGTTCCATTGCCAGGGCCTTGCAGCGCAAGTTCGTTCGCCTCTCCCTGGGCGGGGTGCGGGATGAGGCCGAGATAAGGGGACACCGCCGCACCTACGTCGGGGCGTTGCCAGGGCGGATACTCCAAGGGCTCAGGAAGGCCGGTTCCAACAACCCTGTCTTCAAGCTGGACGAGGTGGACAAACTCTGGATGGATTTCCGTGGGGACCCCTCCTC
>CAZOXN010000382.1:0-3715 GCA_964583655.1 uncultured Desulfarculaceae bacterium
CACCGAGGGGTTCGACCTCGCCTACAAACTGAGGGCCAACCCCGCGTACCGGGGGATCCCCATCGTCATGACCACCGGCTTCCCGCAGAAGATGGCCGAGGAGGGGCCGGAGAGGTTCCAGCACATCCTGGGAGAGGATTGGCCCGTGTCGCACTTCCTCGAGAAACCGGTGGATCCGGAGGACCTCCTTTCCACCGTGGAGGCCCTCCTGGGGGAGGCCGGGAAGGGGTGAGCCGGGGGACGACCTGGGAAAGAACCCCGTCATGAGAGTCGGCTACGAGCTGATCAAAGAGCAACTCTTCTTCAGAAAGGAGCTGAGGGAAAGGGTATTCTGGCTCATCAAGCTGAGATGGGCGGCCATAGCATTCGGCCTCGCCGGGTGCTGGACCACATATCTCCTGGGCCAGAGCCTCCCCCTCCTGCCCCTGAACCTAATCTTCCTCGGCATAGCGGCTTACAACGGTGTCTTCCTCGTGATCGGCAGGAGGCTGGAGCCCTTCAAGCCGCACGACGTAGGGCCTTTTCAGGTCTTCGCTCACCTCCAGATCACCCTCGACCTGTTGGCCCTGTACCTGGTGATCTACTTCACCGGTGGGACCGCGAGTCCCCTCTTGATCTTCGTCATCTTCCACATAATACTGGCCGGGATACTGCTTTCCCCACTTAGCTGTTATCTTTACGGCCTCTTTGTGATCTTCTTGCTCGGCGCCCTCATAATGGTCCAGGAATTCGCCCTCCTGCCCCGACAGGCTATAGTCATCCTGGGCCCACCCTATCCGTACGGGGGTGGGAAATTGGGGGCAGTGATACTCCTCATGACCATGGCTGGTGCGGTGCTGGTCTCAGCGTTTCTCGTCACCACCATAAAGGTCTCCCTGAGGTCCAAAGGTAGGGAACTGCTGAGCGTGTCCAAGGAACTCGATTCCACCAACGCCAAGCTCACTGCCTTGTACAGCATGGTCAGGGAGATGGGATCCCTTCTGGATCTGCAGGAGCTCATGGACTCCGCCACCAGGCAGGCAGCACGAATCATGGGCGTCAAGGCATGCTCCATAAAGCTCCTGGACGAGCGGAGGCAGAGCCTGAGGTTCGCATCGACCTACGGCCTGAGCGTGGACTACCTGTCCAAGGGGAGCGTGGACATCGACAGGAGCCCCATCAACAAGAAGATAGTGGAGGGGTCACCTTACGTCATCGGGCGCATAGAAGAGAAGGACTACTTCCAGTACCCTGAGGACATACGCAAGGAGGGGATCGCCTCCTTGCTGTGCCTGCCCCTGAAGGCCGAGAAGATGATCCTCGGCGTCTTCTGCGTGTACAGCCACGAGACCTATCACTTCACCGACGATGACATAGAGTTCTTCTCCCTCATGACCGACCTGACGGCCATGGCCATAGAGCGGCTCAGGACAGAGAAGACCAAGTCATGGTTCATGATGAAGGCCGCGCATCAGCTCCGTTCCCCTCTGAACGCCGTGTACAGCATGCTGAGGCTCCTGGGCAGGGGATACCTGGGCCCCCTGGACGAGAGGCAGCGCGAGGTCCTGGAGAGGTGCGAGGTCAGGGTCAAGGGGCTAGGGAGCCTGATAAACGACCTCCTCAGGGTGGGTCAGGGCAGGATGGATTCTGCCAAGACGGAGATGCATCCTGTGGACCTCGCTGCCATGATGGCACCCTTGATGAGCGCCTACCAGTCCCAGGCCGCGGAGAAGGGTCTGGAGATGACATTCGAGACCCAGGAATCCCTGCCCCTGGTGCTGGGAGACGAGAGGCTCCTGGATGAAGTCCTTACGAACCTCCTCTCCAATGCCATCAAGTACACCCCCAGGGGCGGTGCCATCCGGGTCGGCCTCAACGCGGTGGATAGGGAGTGGGTGCGGCTCGAGGTGTCGGACACCGGGATAGGCATTAGCGACGAAGAGATCCCCAAGCTCTTCTCTGAGTTCTTTCGGGGGGAAAAGGCAAAGGCCTTGGAGGAACAGGGGACAGGCCTGGGTCTGGTCATCGTCAGAGAGATCATGGATGCCTTGGGAGGAACAGTCCAGGTCAAGAGCAAGGAAGGCCAAGGTACCACCTTCACCTGTCTGCTCCCCACTGCCCCTTGAGCCTTCTCCCCGGGCCACCGATCTAAGGCCCTCTTGGGTTTATCCAGCCAGATCGGACCGAGGCTATGCCCCCCCATGCCGGCGCTGAACGGCCGGGTATCACACACCATGGCTTGTGCTGTCTTGGAGCATCACGAGCCGCTGTGGTAACATCTTCTCATGGGGTGGAAGCGAGCCGAGTAGAGACTGCGGAACAAGAGGCCTGGCGATGATGAGGAAGGTCAAGGTGGAGAGGGCGGTCGGGATGGTGCTGGCGCATGATATCACGCGTATCGTCCCGGGCGAGTTCAAAGGGGTGGGATTCAAGAAGGGACACATAGTCACGAAGGAGGATATCCCGGAGCTCCTCAAGCTGGGAAAGGGTTCGCTCTTCGTCATGAACCTGGGAAACTCCCGCCTTCATGAGGACGAGGCCGCGCTGAGGATCGCCCGTGCCATCAGCGGCGAGGGCCTGCGCTGGACAGATCCCAGCGAAGGCAAGAGCGCAATTATAAGCGAGCGGGACGGCCTCCTGAGGGTGAAGCCGTCGGCCCTTTTGAGGATCAACAGGATGGGAGACATCATCGTCTCCACGCTCAAGACGGACTTCCCGTGCAAAGAGGGCCAGACCGTGGCGGGCACCAGGATCATCCCTCTGACCATCCCGAAGAGGAGGATCGAGCGGTTGGAGCTGCTGGCGGAGAGATTCAGGCCAGTCGTCGATGTCCTGCCTTACAGGCGACTCAGGGTGGGGGCCTTGGTCACAGGCTCCGAGATCTTCGAGGGCCTCATCAAGGACGAGTTCGACCATTACGTGGGGAGGAAACTCACCGAGTATGGCTGCCGCCTTGAGAAGAAGATCGTGGTGAGGGACGACGTGGGTGAGATCTCGGATGCCATATCCGAGCTTAGGGGCTTAGGATGCGAGCTCATCGTCACCACAGGGGGCCTCTCGGTGGATCCGGACGACGTCACCAGGAGGGGGGTGAAGATGGCCGGGGCCAAGGTAATAGTGTACGGGACCCCCATCCTCCCGGGCGCCATGTTCCTGTACGCGCGGCTCGATGGCACGCCGATCCTGGGGCTGCCCGCGTGCGTCTACTACCACTCCACGACCATCTTCGATTTGATGCTCCCCCGCATCCTGGCCGGGGTGGAGATCACCAGGGACGATGTCGCCGCCATGGGGCACGGGGGGCTGTGCATGAACTGCCACGAGTGCAGGTATCCGGTCTGTCCCTTCGGCAAGTGAAACCCAGGGAGGTGTCCTGCGGTGGGTGCAGGGAGCGAGCCGTGTGTTCGAAGTCGTTGAGAGATCTCGTCGTCGGGATCAAGGGCGCCGGCGAGATGGCAAGCGCCGTGGCATGGCGGCTTTACATGGCCAACATCAGGAGGATCTTCATGATGGAGGTCCCGCAGCCGTTGGCCGTCAGGAGAAGGGTCTCTTTCTGCGAGGCCGTCCAACAGAAGAGGAAACTGGTGGAGGGGGTGGAGGCGGTCCTGACCGCAGGACCCCATGGGATCGGCCAGGCCTGGGAGGCCGGTAAAATAGCCGTCATCGTGGACCAACGATGGACCTCGGTCGAGGCCGTCCGCCCGGAAGTACTGGTGGACGCCATCCTCGCCAAGAG
>CAZOXN010000383.1:0-3702 GCA_964583655.1 uncultured Desulfarculaceae bacterium
AGTGGTCTTGAGATCGCTCACCCCGTTCCTCCATACGAGCAAGTGACGATAAGACACCCCCGCATGAAACCGCAGTTCCTCACTCGCCAGTGATTCGTTCAGGGCCGATATGATGGGACGTGCCTGAGCAGTGTCGATGTGTCCCGCAGTGAAATCCCTCATCCGCGGGGACTCCTCGTCCAAGGTGATATGGACCAGGTTGCACCGGAAGGCCACATCGTCCGGTCCCAGGCGCACCCCCATGCTGGCGGCCTCCAGAGGTCCGCGGCCCGTGTAATGGACAGCAGGGTCGTATCCCAGGATCACGAGGTTGGCGATGTCGCTCCCAGGGGGAAATCCAGGCGGGATGGTACGGACCGTCCCCAGCAGGCCCTCCCTGGCCATGGTGTCCATCCATGGCGTGGCCGCAACCTGGATGGGCGTACGGCCTCCCAGTTCTGGCACGGGTCGATCCGCCATACCGTCTCCTATGAGAAGCACACACTTCATAGATTTCGATCCCTCAGTCTCTCGTCTTCCACGCGAATGAGCTGTGTCCTGCCGACCGTAACGGGAAGGGCCTCTATCTCCTGCAGAGCATTTTTTATCCCACACTCCTTGGCCTCATGAGTCATCATGACTATAGGGACCTCACCCCCGGCCACCCTGCGTCCCTTCTGGACCACCGACAAGATGCTTATCCCGTGCTTGGCGAGGACCCCTGATATGGCGGCGAGAACCCCTGGGCGGTCCAAGGCAGAAAAGCGAAGATAGTAGTTGGTGACGACCTCCTCCATGGGCTTGAGGCGAGGTGGCCTCAGTCCCTCCCATTGGTGGGAGAGTGATGGCACCCTCTGGGATACGCCTTTCAGGATATTCCTGGCCAATTCCATAAGGTCACTCACCACGGCACTGGCGGTTGGCATCATGCCTGCCCCCATACCGTAGTAAAAGGTGGACCCTACCGCATCGCCCTCTATGTGCAGGGCGTTGTACACACCATCCACAGTGGACATAGGCGATCCCATGGGGACCATGGTGGGGTGAACACGTGCCTCCATCTCCTCCCCCTCGTTTTTCGAGAGGGCCAGCAACTTTATCTTATATCCCAACTCCAGTGCGAAAGAGATGTCCAGAGGTTCGATCCTGGAGATCCCTTCCACGTAGATACCATCCAATTGTATGGGGGCCCCATAAGCCAAGGCGACCAGGATACTGAGCTTGTGGGCCGCGTCTATCCCCTCTACATCCAAGGTGGGATCGGCCTCGGCATAACCCATCCTCTGGGCCTCGGCCAACACAACGTTGAAGTCCTCGCCCCTCTCCGTCATCTCTGTCAGGATGTAGTTGGATGTGCCGTTCACGATCCCTTGGATACGCAAGATCCTGTTGGCCGCGAGTCCTTCCTTCAGACACCGGATGATAGGGATTCCCCCTGCCACCGAGCCCTCGAAGGCTACATCCACCCCCTTCCTCTGCGCCGCATCGAAGATCTCATTCCCGCGAGAGGCCAAGAGGGCCTTATTCGCTGTCACCACGTGTTTGCCCCTCTCCAAGGCACGCAAGATAAAGGTGCGCGCCGGCTCCTCTCCCCCCATGAGCTCGATCACGATGGAGATCTCAGGATCCTCCAATATGGCGGATGCGTCCCTCACCAGAAGACCGGGCTCGATGGGTATCCCTCTGTCCCGCTCCAGATCCAGATCGGCGATGCGCCTCAGGATGAGATCCGCTCCCAAGCGGGCCTTGATGATATCCCTATTCTCCTTGAGGAGCCTAACCACACCAGTGCCGACCGTACCAAAACCGATGAGTCCCACGCAGATCTCGTCCATCCGACTTCCTCAAAGGATCTTGCGGATCCCCCTTACAGCTTGGTTTATCCGATGTTGGTTCTCAACCAAGGCGAAGCGTACATGCTCGTCGCCGTACTCGCCGAAGCCGATCCCCGGGGAAACAGCCACCTTGGCCTCCTGGAGCAGGAACTTGGAGAACTCCAGGGACCCCATGTGGCGATAGGCCTCTGGGATATGGCCCCAGACGAACATGGTGCCCTTGGGCTTCTCGATCCTCCAGCCGGCCCTTTCCAATCCGTTGACCAAGGTGTCCCTGCGTCTCTCGTAGGTCTTGACGATCTCCTCCACTGAACCGTGGTCTTCGTTGAGGGCTATGATCGCGGCAATCTGGATCGGCTGGAAGATCCCGTAGTCCAAGTAGCTCTTGATCCTCCCCAGCGCATGGATTAGGCGAGGGTTCCCCACCGCGAAGCCCACTCGCCAACCAGGCATGCTGTAGCTCTTGGACATCGAGAAGAACTCGACCCCCACCTCCTTAGCCCCCTTGACCTGCATGAAGCTGGGGGCCTTGTACCCGTCGAAACAGAGGTCAGCATAGGCGAAATCGTGGACCACATAGATTCGATGTTCTTTGGCGAACTCCACGACCTTCTCGAAAAAGTCCAGATCCACCACCTCTGTGGTGGGATTGTGAGGAAAAGAGATGATCAGCATCTTGGGCTGGGGCCACGTGAGCTTGACTGCGGTGGCCAAGTCCTCGAAGAAATCCCTCTCTCTGGCGAGGGGGATGCTCCGCAAGTCTCCTCCCGCGATGATCACCGAATATGGATGGATGGGATAGGCCGGATTAGGCACGAAGACCACATCCCCAGGTCCTATCACTGCCAGGGCCAAGTGGGCCAATCCCTCCTTTGCCCCCATGGTCACGATCGCCTCGGTCTCGGGGTCCAGCTCCACGTCGTATCGCCTCCTGTACCAGTCGCAGATAGCGACGCGTAGCTTTGTGATACCTCGGGAAGCCGAATATCTGTGATTCCTCGGATTGCGCGTAGCCTCTATGACCTTCTGAACGATGTGCCTCGGAGTCGGCAAATCTGGGTTCCCCATCCCGAGATCGATGATGTCCTCCCCCCTTCGACGTGCCTGTTGCTTGAGTTCGTTGACGATGGCAAAGACATAGGGTGGGAGACGCTTGACACGATGGAACTCTTCTGTGTTCTTCTCCGACAACTTCTGCCTCCTGGTCTCCTGATTGGGGGCCCAGCCCTTTCCCTTTGCTCCCAGGATAATCGGGACCTCCCGATTCGCGAGCCCACCTCTTGTTTGAGACCCCTTTATTTAAAGCCTACCACTCCCAAAAGTCAAAGATGACGATTTGACAGGGAGTTCGCAGTGCTGTGAGAACCGAGCTCTACGTACTTACTAACCATTTGAAATAAAATAGCTTTTGGCCTTTTGCCAGGTGGCACACAAGGGCATTTCCTGACCTCCTAAGAGATCCATGGAATCATACCCATGAGATCTTGATCCCTGCTCCACCGCAGGTACCGCTTTCCAATTCGCAGCACGCTCCATCGCTGTCCGACCGCACCGGGGGAGAGAGTATTAGTGCTCTCAGGCTCGTCGCATCCAGGATGCAAGCCGCGGCGTCGCTGAGACCCAGCCATGAACCGCTCGGTCTATTGGGGTCTCTTGCCTTGGCGTTTGACTTTTATGGGAGGGTAAGATATTTATCTTCTGGATATAGACGTCCAACGGTATCAGGAGGATTGTCGTTGTGAGATCAATGGATTACAAAGAGGCTGGTGTGGACATAGACGCCGCGGATGAGTTCGTCAAGGTGATCCGTCCTTTGGTTCGGAAGACCTTCAGACCAGAGGTATTGACCGATATCGGAGGATTCGGTGCCCTGTTCTCCCTCAACAAG
>CAZOXN010000384.1:0-3697 GCA_964583655.1 uncultured Desulfarculaceae bacterium
CCTGCGAGGAGCGGCGCGTGGGGGAACGGAGAAAAGGAGATAGGAGAAAAGGAGAAAGAAGGGCGGCCGGGTCCTGAAGGCTCGGCTAGCGGGATCCTGCGAACCTCACCCCTTTGGGCCGCCTAGGGGCTGCGTTCACCTTGATCTCGAATGCCCTGGTCGCCACGGCCCCCTCGTTGTCCGCCACCGTGATGGTGGCCTGGTAAGTCCCCTCCTCCGCGTACACGTGGCTGCAGACAGGATCGTTGGAGACATCCCCGTCTCCGAATTCCCAGCGTTGCCAGGAGATGACCCCGTCAGGATCCGAGGCCTCGGCCCGGAAAGAGACGGCCAGGGGAGGGGCGCCCTTGATGGGAGAGACGCTGGCCTCCAGGGCTGGGGGCCGGTTGGGGGGATATACAGCGATCTGGGCCTGGGCCGTGGCGGTCGCCCCCTCGTCGTCGGAAACGGTCAGCGTGACGGTGAACGTCCCCTGGGATGCATAGGTGTGCGAGGGGCTCTGGTTGCTTGAGAGACCCCCATCGCCGAAGTCCCACGCATAGCCCACCACACTCCCGTCGGCGTCGGTCCCGACGCCGATGAGGGACACGGTCAAGGGCGCGCGCCCGGAACTTGGATATGCGGTTATCATGGCCGTGGGAGGCGCGTTTCTCTTGGCAGTGACCTCGTTGGAGTAGCCGCTCTCCCTGCCTTGCTGGTCATAGGCCGTGACGGCGAAATAGTAACGCACCCCGTCCTGGAGCCCCGTGACATAGTAAGTGTTCACGTTGCCCACGTCGATCCTCGTCTCGTAGGTCCTGGACGCTGTCCCGTAATAGAGCTTGTAGCCTGCCAGGTTCGGCTCCGCATTGGGATCCCACTGCAGGGTGAATCCGGCACCCAAGGCCGAGGCAGCGAGGCAGAGCATCGAGCCCACGACCCCGAGGAGCGCCGAGAGGACATCGATCCCCCCCAGCGTTCTCCCCCACCTGAGGGGCGGGGGGGAGGAGGCTACAGGTGGTCTTTCATTGTATGGAGAAGGAGCCATTGGAGTCACCATAGCACTCGCTGTGGGAGGAAGATCGGACCCTGATCCGATATCTCTTGCCCAGCTTCAGATCGAACGGGATCAGCCACTCGTATGAGCCACTATTCGGGACACCCGGTTCTATGACCAGGACCTCCTTCTTGCCCTGGCAGAGGCTTATCCTCACATCCCCCCCGCAGAAGGTCTCCCTGTCCCAGACGATGGTTTGGACTTCCCCCCTCTTCATGACGCTCGATGCCCCTGGATACAGGACCGCAGGGGCCACGAAGCTCAACGGTTCATCGGACTCGTCGGATTCCGAACCGGAGGTCACCTTCACCCTGAAACCCGAACCGGTCCTCTGTCTTTGAGGGACCGCCCAGGCGTACCTCCCTGAGTTCTGGGCCGAGGAGGCGATCTTCCGATCCACCCTCCCATCCCTCAAGAGCTGGATACCGACGGTGGTGCCGGTGAAGTTCTCCCACAGGATCTCGTACGTGCACCCCTTGATCCACCTGATGGCGCCATTGGGATAGAGTACCACGGGCTCCTCCGTGCCCAGGCGCACGTGTATCTCGTCGCTCGGCTCGCTTTCCGCCCCCCAGATGTCGAAGGCGCTCACGGCGAAGTACCATTGGCCCGAATCCAGATCCAGGGAGGCGGCGCAAACCCCTCCCTGGCACGCCTCAGTCCCGACTATCAGCTGCGCTGTGTACTGCCGTGGGCTCGACCCGTAGTATAGGAAGTAACCGGAGAGATCCGCCTCTGGGTTCGGGTCCCACTGGACCGTCACCGGGTGTGCGAAGCCATCCGTCCAAGGGGCCATGAAAAAGGCCATGAGCAGGGCCACCCAGGTGGGACCACCGCGTACACGAGTGTACACCCATCTTACCAAAACGAAACGGTAACCAGGGATACGCTCCATGGCCGCCTTGTTTTATCCTTATGATTTCAAGCTGTTGGACACGCTTCCCGAGTCCTCGATTTTCGTTCCTGAGGACCAGAGAAGACAGAGACGTGCCAAGGCCCTCTGGGTCCGAGGGGTTGGCGGACAGGGGAAAGGGAGGCATTGGTCACAGGATGGCCAAGCCCTCGAAGAAGGGAGGTTGGGATCTCTGGCAGATTTCAGTTTCCAGTGGCGGGTTGTTGGCTGTTCGCCCCCTGCCACGGACCACCAACCACTGGCATGGGCACAGGCGGGAAGGTGTCGAACCAGGACTCAGGGGGAGGGGATCACCATCTATCACATCGCTACTTCATGTATCTCTCCAGATGAACGATCCTGAGCCCCACGGCGACGATGGGTGGAACCGCCCCTATGCACAGGGCCGAGAGGACCGAGGAAGGGAGCTGGGTGGTAAGGAGAAGGGAAGCGATCAAGACGAGAAAGGCAAATGGCATGGTCTGGTCTCCTCTGCTTGTGTCCGCGGCCCTCATGCAGTGACGAGGGTCTCGGCCTTCTTGCGAACCAACGGCTTCATCCTCCAGGTCTGGTTGGGGTAGAGGTCGGCGGGGACCTCCTTCATCTCCTCATACCCCAAGTACCTGGCACACCTGGGATACCCTGGGCCATGGCAGTAATGAGTCACGAAGAACACGGCGAGGCCCAGCTTGCTCGAAAGCCCTGAGTAGAACTGACATCTCTCTCTGAATCGACACTCGAACATCCTCGGGCCTCCTTTCTCCGGCCAAGCCACCGAACCCGCTGGCCAGTGGCAGGATCCAATTGCAACCCCCATGCCGCCATGGGCCCGGGTTCAGGAGTGCACCGCCTCCCCGGCCGTGGCAAGCCTGTTTGTTCAATGAAATGAAAGAGATGTGGCCGGCCGTACGGAACCTGCATTGAGACCGGCGCCTCGTTCCCTCCAAGTGAGGCCCAGGGGTCCATCTACCATTGGTAGAACGAATCCCAGGTCCTGGGCTCGCGTGGGTCTACCAAAGGTAGATTGCCAGGGGCATCGGTTGGGGCACGCGATTTTCGGGTGGATGTAGAGAGGGATACGTGTATAATAGGCTCCGGCTTGGGGGAAAGGACCTTGTCTATGGGACACACGCTCCTCGGTATCGTCGATATCGAATACCGGTTGGCCGGGTTGGTGCTAGCGGCATTCCTCCTCGGGGTCCTCGTGGCCTGGATCCTCAGCCGGAGGGCCTCTGAGGGACTGAGGGACGAGATAGAGGAGCTCAAGTGGAGGCTGGTCAATCTGGAGAGGCAGGTATATGAGAGGTTCACGGGGAATTGGGAGGGACCCCAGACACCCCGTGAGGACCTGGGCCAGGCTGAGGTGGCGGGGGTGGCAGAGGTGTTGGACATGGGTCAGGAGGCGCTGTCGGATCCTGAGGCAGGTTCCGGTGACGGGACGCAGGAACAGACCCAGGCCCTCCTACTCACCGGGGTCGCCGAGGTCTTTTCCCCTCTTGCACCATCGCAGAGGCGTGTACGGGTGACCAAGGTCCTGGGGATGGGCAAGGGGGAGATCAAGTATCAGGCATTCGAGGGGGTGGAAGAGACGCCCCCGACTGCCGGCAGACCGTACCGGGTCCGGACCGACGGTGATGTGACCATAAGGACAAGCCCGGTGATCCAGGTCACCTTCCCCTATTTCCAGACCAGGAACTCCGTGTACAGAATCGAGGTCGTGGAGCCAGAGAGCCTCCCTGTTTAGAGGATTCTGCCTCGGTTTGCGAGAC
>CAZOXN010000385.1:0-3689 GCA_964583655.1 uncultured Desulfarculaceae bacterium
AGTGGCCACCCTCGACAAGGTCTGCGAGCATGTCCACCTGCCCGTGCAGTCCGGCTCTTCCAGGGTGCTTCGATCCATGAACCGTGGTTACACCAGGGAGGATTACCTGGAGAAGGTCGATGCGCTCAGGGCAAGGGTCCCAGGGATCGCCTTGACCACAGACGTGATCGTGGGTTTCCCCGGGGAGTCGGAGGAGGACTTGCAGCAAACCCTCTCCCTCCTCGAGGCCGTTCGGTTCGATGGGATCTATTCCTTCAAGTATTCCTCGCGGCCCATGACGAGCGCCTCCGCGCTGCCGGATCATCTCTCCCATGAGGTCAAGGCAGATCGGCTCATGAGGGTTCAACGCCTCCAAGGGGAGATCACGGAGTCCATCCTCAAGGGCTGCGTGGGGGGCACCGAGGAGATCTTGGTAGAGGGTCCCTCGCTCCGCGGGAGCGGACAGATCATGGGTCGCACGCGAACCAATCGCATAGTACACGCCTTGGGGGATGGGGACTCCTTGAGGGGCGAACTCCTCAAAGTGCGCATCGAGCGAAGCCTCAAGCATTCCCTCTGGGGTCGGATCGTCCGAGGGGGAGGGATGGCATGAAGGACCTCGGGTTCGTGGATCTGCACACGCACACGCTCCTCAGCGACGGCGAGTTGTTGCCATCGGAGCTGGTACAGCGACTCGCCCACAAGGGGTGCGCAGGGGTGGCCATAACCGACCATGTGGACAGCTCTAACCTCGAATCCGTGGCATCCCAGATCCTCGAGTTCAGCGAGGATGCGGCGCGGGAGTGGGGACTGGTCATAATCCCTGGGGTGGAGCTCACCCACGTCCCCCCCAGGAAGATCGGATTCCTGGTAGCGAAGGCGCGAGACATGGGGATCCATTGGGTGGTAGTGCATGGGGAGACCATTGTGGAGCCCGTGGCCCCGGGCACCAACAGGGCTGCCATTGAGGCACGGGTGGACCTCCTAGCGCATCCTGGGCTCATCACCAGGGAAGAGGCCATGGAGGCCGCTCGCGGGGGTGTGTATCTGGAGATCACCGCCCGGAAGGGACACGGCCTGGCCAACGGTTGGGTGGTACAGAAGGCCAGGGAGGCCGGTGCAGCCATGTTGTTGAACACAGACACGCACTCCCCCGAGGACATCCTTGACAAGGGGGAGAGGGAGGCCATCGCCTCGGGGGCAGGGCTCGAGCCGCGGGAGATCCGAAGGCTTTGGGAAAACGCCCACGCGGTCCTGGGCCGTCTGGGGACCGGAGGCGAGAGGACGTGAAACGCAGAGCGGGAGAGCCCGCGCGGGTCGGATCCCTGGGCGGTTGGCCCTCGAGGGTCGTCCTGGTGTGGTGGCTGGCAATGGTGGGGGCCTTGGTATGGAGGGAGTTTCTGTCGCCCCAGGCCGTCTTGCCCCTGTTGGATAGCGTGGTTATCGAGATACAGGAGCGCAAGGAGTGGATGGGGATCTATTCTGGCAAAGACAAGATCGGATATGCCAGCACCCAGATCACCCGAGAGGGGGAGGGCTTCGTGATTGCCGAGCGAGCCACCATGAGGCTCAACCTCATGGGGATCCCCAGGGAGATCAAGGCATTTACGGACGTGAAGACCGACAAGACCTTTGGCCTGCAATCCTTCGAGATGAAACTGGTGTCGGGTCCGGTGCGCTTTGGCGTGAGGGGTGAGATCCGCGGGAGTTCCATCCACCTGGAGATGGATTCGGCAGGCAAGGTCACGAAGAGCGAGATCACGCTCAGCGAGCCGCCCTGGTTGGCCCAGAACCTCCGTTACCTCCTCCTCCAGAGGAGGCTGGAGGTGGGAAGCAGGTTCCAGGTCCCCATGTTCGATCCCATGACCTTCACGAACAGACCCATGGAGATCCGGGTGGACGGGAAAGAGACCCAGACAGTGGATGGGAAGGCTATCCCAGCCTATCGTCTGGTCTATACCTGGAACGGGCTTCAGAGCCGCGCATGGGTCACGGAGGCGGGTGAGACGTTGCGGGAGGAGGGGTGGGGGGGATTCACCCTCGTTCGCGAGAGCCAAGAGGAGGCCCTGGCCAAGGGCTGGCCCTCAGGGAAAGGCGTTGATCTGATGTCTGCCACCGCGATCCCAGTGGAGACAACCCTCCCCCACCCCAGGGAGCTCAGACACCTGAGGGTCCGGTTCTCCAAGGGTGATGTGGGTCGTTTCGCCTTCTTCGATGAAAGGCAGAAGAGCCTGGGCGCGGAGATCGATGTGACCAAAGAGGACCTCTCCAGGGCCAGGACCTATATCCTCCCGCACCCGCAAACCCCCGAGCTCCAGGAGGCCTTATCCCCTACACCGCTTGTGCAGAGCGACGATCCGGACATCCGGCAGACGGCACTTCGGATCCTGAAGGGCGAGAGCGATGCCTTGCGGGCAGTCAGGCTCATAAAGGACTGGGTACACGAGGCCATAGAGAAGGTCCCAACCGTGAGCGTCCCCAGCGCCGTGGAAGTCCTCAGGACGCTCCAGGGCGACTGCAATGAACACGCGGTGCTCTTCGCTGCCCTGGCTAGGGCCTCGGGCATACCGACCAAGCTCTGCGCAGGCATCCTTTACCAGGATGGGAAGTTCTATTACCATGCCTGGAACGAGGTATACCTGGGAAGGTGGTTCAGCCTCGATCCCCTGCTCGGTCAGTTTCCAGCTGATGCAACCCATGTCAAGTTCGTGGAGGGGGAACTGGAACGCCAGGTGCAGTTGGTGGGGCTCATAGGCCATCTCAAGGCGGAGATCGTCTCTTACCGATGATCGAGATCGTGCATCTTTGCAAACGCTACGGATCTTTCCAGGCCCTGGATGACGTGAACCTCACGGTTCGGTCAGGGGAGATATTCGGTTTCTTGGGCCCCAATGGGGCCGGCAAGACCACCACCATCAGGATCATGGCCGGCCTCCTCCGACCCACCTCCGGGACCGTGAGGATAGGAGGCTTCGATATACGCCGCTCACCCGAGGCCGCCAAGGCCATCCTGGGCGTGGTCCCTGATAGGCCTTTCCTTTACGAGAAACTGACAGGCACAGAGTTCCTCACTTTTCTGGGGGCCATCTACAAGCTGGACGGTCCCACTGTGCAGGCCACCATCCAGGCCCTTATGGAGCTCTTCGAGCTGGAGGATTGGAAGGATGAGCTCATCGAGAATTACTCCCACGGGATGAAGCAGAGGCTGGTCATGGCATCGGCCATCCTCCACAACCCCAAGGCCATCGTGGTGGACGAGCCCATGGTGGGCCTCGACCCGCGCGGTGCGAGGCTGGTGAAGGAGATCTTCAGGAAACAAGCCGCTGCCCTGGGGGTGAGCGTCTTCATGTCCACCCACAGCCTGGAGGTGGCCCAGGAGATGTGCGATCGCATAGCCATACTGCAACGTGGTCGCGTGATAGCGGTCGGGACCTCCGAAGAGCTACAGCGCATGGCCGGGAGTTCCGATGGAAACCTGGAGTCCATCTTCTTGAGACTCACGGGTGGGGAAGACGTGCAGGAAGTCCTGCAGGCCCTCCGTTCTTCGAGGTGATGAGGGCCTTAAGGGTAGGCCAGGTATGTCGGTGACGTGGATCACGCGCGGGGATTGGTTTGAGCTCTTACGGCCCTGGTGGCTCTCCTCGCGAAGGCGCCTGAGCAGCGGGGACAGGCGCGAGCGCATCCGATCCGCGGTCTTCCTAGGAATGGGG
>CAZOXN010000386.1:0-3685 GCA_964583655.1 uncultured Desulfarculaceae bacterium
CCTGTTCCGCAGGGGCTGGCTCGCGCTGGGGCGGAAGCGTTGGTCCGGGCGCGATCACCGTGCCCAGGTAGACCGCCCCCGAGAGAACGGCCATACCCATGATGGCGAGGGCGGGGCGCCGCAGCTTGACCCAAGACATGGCGCCTCGCCCCCTCAGCGATCGCCTGGGGACCGGCACGCCCGCCTGGATCTCCTCCAAGGCCCTCAGGGCATTGTCCTTGCTTATCCTCAGGGTCTCCTGGGAGTAGGCGATGATGAGGCAGCGATCGCACACCGTGTTGATCCTCCGGGGGATCCCCTGGGAGTATTCGTATATGGCCCGCAAGGCCCCTTCCGTGAAGACTATGTCACCCCTGGAGCCGGCCACGGTGAGGCGGTGGGAGATGTAACTCCTGGTGTCCTCCTCGGTGAGAGAGTCGAGAAAAGACCTCACATGAATCCTCTCGTCCAACGGCTTGAGGGGAGGGGTCTTGAGCAGGTCATGGAATTCGGGCTGGCCCACCATCACGATCTGCAGCAGTTTCTCGTTCTCGGTCTCGAGGTTGGACAGGACCCTTATCTGTTCCAGGACCGGCACTTGCAAGTTCTGGCACTCGTCCAGGATGAGACAGGCGTTGCCGCCCCTGGCGAGCTGATCGATGAGAAACCGGTTGAGGACATCGATCAATTCCTTCCTGCTACCCCCGGAGGAGTTGATGCCGAATTCATCGTTGATGGCCTTGAGGAGCTCGATCTCCGAGAGAAAGGTGTTGAAGATCAGGGCGGTGGAGACCTTCCCCTCCAGTTCTTCCAGGAGGGCACGACACAGGGTCGTCTTGCCCGTGCCGATACCACCCACCACCTCGATGAACCCACGGCGCTGATGAATCCCGAAGAGCAGGTGGTCGAAGGCCTCACGGTGACTCTGGCTCATGAAGAGGAACCTCGGGTCAGGCGTGAGGTTGAACGGGGCTTCCTTCAAGTGGAAGAAGGAGAGGTACATGGCCCTGATTCAGTCCTTGGGGAGAACCTTGTCGAGGTCCACCTCTATGGTCTGCTCCACCCCGTCCCTGATGATGTCCAGCCAGAGCTCCCTGTCGCCAGCTACTTCGCGGTATGCCTTCAGAAGCTGATTGGGGGTCTTGACATCCTCGTCATTGATGGCGACGATGATATCCCCTTCCTTTACGCCGGCTGCCTCGAATACACTGCCCGGCTGAATCTGGCCCACGACGAACCCGGAGGGCTTGCCATCCTGGAAATGCGGTTTCATGCGCAGTTGAGCCATGAGGCCCTGCACCTGCTGCTGGACATTGCGCTGTTGCGGTGGCGTCGCGCCCCCCCCAGAGGCCACAGCCGCCGGGGGCCTGGGGGCCTCGGGCCTGGCCCCTCCAGGTGCCGGTCCCGAGGGTTTTCCAGGGGTCTGAGACCTCTGGTCGGTGAACAGGGTGAGGGTCTCCTCCTTGCCCGCCCTTCGCAGGACCACCTGGTTGGAGAGTATCCTCAAGATCTCTGCATCCTGAACCTTGTCCCCCACGATATAGAGGTCTTCCTTGCGCTGGGATGAATCCTCTATCATCGCCAGCGCGAATCCGTGGGGTGAGACGATGGTGCCCTTCAGCCGGACGTTCAGGGTTGTCTCGACCTTGGTCTTCTGGGCGGCCTCCCCCCCGGCACCCTTGGTACCCGCCCCTTCGGGTGGGCCGAAGAGGTTGCGCCTGACGATGACCTCGTATTGCTCCTTGGGCCTCAGGGTCGGAACGTCCGAGGCCTTGGATTTGGATTCGCCAGCCTGTTCCTCGGGAGGAGGCTCGGTATCCATGCGCAGCGCCCGCTGCAGGTCATAGGCGCCGAAGAACATGACCGCTGAAGCGATCAGGATCACGGCAACGAGGATCTTCCCCATATGTCGGTCTAGAAGGCTCATTGCGTCCATATATATCAGATCCCGCATGCAAACTCAACGCGACCTCCCACGGGTCCTCCGATGCGCAACCTGTCGGCCGCACCCCCATCTCCCCTCCCTTGGCACCTTCGCCATCATTGGCCTGGGGCAAATCGCACCCTGCCAAGGGAGGACTGCCTGCTCGAGCCCCATGCCCCCCGACTGCCACATCGGGCTTCAATCCCGCCCGGACAGGGGGTGCCGCCAGAGCCTGGGGGTTCCGGAATCCTCTGGGGGGAATTCCACGTCTAATGTTCAAACACACACGAAGGAGGATGAGGTCATGGATCTGAAGGGGTATTTCGAGGGGACCGCGGGCAGGGGTGTGCTGGCCACCGCCGACTCCCAGGGCAAGGTGGACGTGGCGCTCTTCGCCAGGCCACACGCCATGGATGACAGGACAGTGGCCTTCATCATGCCTGACAGGCTCACTCACAACAATCTCCAGTCCAACCCGTACGCCGCCTACCTCTTCATGGAGGATGGAGGGGGGTGGAAGGGCGTCAGGCTCTTCTTGAAGAAGTTGCGTGAGGAGAAGGACTCGGAACTCCTGCGCTCCCTCCGGCGGAGGAAGTACAGGGATGAGCAGGAGGGTCGTTACTTGGTCTTCTTCCATGTGGAGAAGGTGCTTCCCCTCGTCGGGCCCGGGGAGGTCTCCTGAGGGATTGTCTGACCTCCTCTAATCTGCAGACCCCTCGCATCGGATGAATCCCTTTCGTGATCTCCTGGATCCGGCTCAGATGAGGCGGAGCGAGGCAGCGCCTTGACTTCGCCTGTGGAAATCTGTAAATTTCAAGACATCGAGCCGAGGGGTTCTCCCTATCTTGAGGAATGGATCCTGCGCCGGACCGAGGGCGGGTCAAGCCGCCCTCGCTCTGTTCAATGCTTCAGGCAGATCTGTATGGCTCGACTCCAAGTTTGAGAGGAGGGTCTATGTCCGAGTGGCAAGCGAGAAATCTGCGTAACGTGGCGTTTGTGGGACACTCAAGCTGCGGCAAGACATCGCTGATGGAGGCCATATTGTTCGACTGCAAGGTCACGAGCCGTATCGGTCGGGTGGAGGACGGCTCCACGGCGATGGATTTCGAGCCAGAGGAGACAAAGCGAGGCAAGTCCTTGGGCACCGCCTTCGCCTCCTTCGAGTGGAGAAAGCACAGCCTGTTCTTGATGGATACCCCTGGTGACAGCAACTTCTTCGCGGACACTTACTTGGCCCTTGAAGCGGCTGACAATGCAGTGATGGTCGTCGAGGCCATAGATGGGGTGAAGGTCCAGACCGAGAGGGCATGGCAACGTTGTTCGGATCTGGGGCTCCCGAGGCTCTTCTTCATCAACAAGATGGATAGGGAAAGGGCCGACTTCTTCAAGACCGTGGAGGAGCTGCGCACCATCCTTGGGGCAAGACCGTTGATCCTCCAGATCCCATGGGGCTCCCAGGAGGAGTTCAAGGGGGTTGTGGACCTCGTGGCCATGAAGGCCTGCGCTTACCCCCAGGATTTCTCTGGCGATTACAGGGTCGAGGATATCCCCAACGAGATGGGGGATCAGGTCGCTGCCTTGCGGGAGAAACTCGTGGAGGACATCGCGGAGACAGACGACCTTCTCGAGTCCGACCGTTTTTCTGGTGATCGTGCCATCCGTTTCCATCCGCTGGAGTACGCGACTCACCTTCGATTCCGACCAGTCCAGGTTGCCCGCGAGGGTCTTCTGCCAGATCACCTTTCCCTCCAGCGTGACGGCGGTCAGGCAACTGATCTGGTC
>CAZOXN010000387.1:0-3677 GCA_964583655.1 uncultured Desulfarculaceae bacterium
GGGTATTGTTAAATTCAGCTCGCCTTTAAGAAATGGAACCGGGCATGGAATGCCCACGATCTCGACGGCGTCATGGAGCTCTTCCATGACGAGGTCCTGTTCGAGAACTTCACAGGGGCCAGGGTGCGGGGGAAGGAGAGATTGCGGGAGGCCTGGTCCTCATGGTTTGCCGACCACGGTGGCTTTCAGTTCACTGAGGAGGATACCTTCGTGGACGAGGTGGAACAAAAGGCCTTGTACAGGTGGGTCTTGGACTGGCCATGCACGGAGAAGGGCCTGGAAGGCAGACACGAGCAGAGACGAGGGGTGGATGTCATCCACTTCAGGGACGGGAAGATCATCGAGAAGCTCACTTACTGCAAGACGGGCATAGTGGTGGATGGAGACAGGGTGAGGCTCTCCGCGCGAGCATCAGGAGACCCCCCTCGTCCGCTCGGTCCTTAGGGGAAGATGGCGAGAAGAAGCATGAGATCCATCAGGGAATACCACGACAGGACGAGTTATGACCGCTTGGCCATGGGCGGTCATTTCCTGGACTGGGGAAACCAGCCCGATGTGTACAAGCGTTACCCCGGCGGAAGGCGGATCCCCCTGCCGGATGAAATGGACCTTCCCCAGCCCTCTCTGTGGGGGATCCTGTGTGAGAGGGAGGCCTTGTTTCGGTCAGGGCCAGCGACCCTGGAGGATCTGGCCCGGTTGCTCCTCTTGAGTTATTCCCGCACAGCGCGCTCTTTGCACCCAGGGGGGGATTTCCACTATCGGAGCGTCCCATCCGCCGGGGCCTTGTACCCGTGCGAGCTCTACGTGGGGGTGCGTGAGGTCTCGGGTCTGGCCCCTGGGCTTTACCACTACGCGATTCAGGACTACTCCCTCACCCCATTGAGGGAGGGAGATGTCCTGGGGCACCTGGACGGCCTGCCATGGACAGGGCCCAGAGATCTCCCTGGTCTGGCCCTGTTTGTGACGGCCGTCTCCTTCAGGAGCGCCTGGAAGTACAGGGATCGCGCGTATCGCTACCATCTCTTGGATGCAGGGCACCTCCTAGAAGGCATCTGCCTGGCCTTGATGGCCCTGGGTCTGCCATTTCGACTGGACTATGACTTCGACGATGCCACCGTCAACGCCCTGCTAGGCCTGGACGGAAACAGGGAGTTCTGTCTGGCGGTGATCCAAGTGGCAGGGGGGGCAAGAGGAGGGTCCGCCTCGGGCCCCAGGAGGGAATGGCCGTCAGCAGTGCCGGCCTCCAACCCCGTGGCCCCGAGGGAGATCGACCATCCCGCCATCAGCGAGGTCCATTTCATTACGTCCAGGGTGCAGGGACGGCCCGAGCAAGACCCCGAGATGCCATTGCACTTGGGACCTGCAGCAGGTCCGTGGCGCCCCTTGCCACGAAGGGATGGACAGCCGGAGGTCATGAACTTCCCCCAGGCGGTGTGGAGGAGGCGCTCCAAGAGGAATTTCGTGAACCGCGGTGTCTCAGAGCAAGAGCTTGGGGCCTTGCTCGCACTCCTTTGCGCCGCGGACCCTGAGGTGGTGGGAGGGAGCCTCACCCAGGAGACCGTCGGGGTGGGCTTCCTGGCCGGGAAGGCCGAGGGGCTGGAAACGGGGTTGTACATCCTGGATCGTACAAGGGCCCTCATGGCCATGTGCTCCCCGGGCCCCAACGTGGCCCGGATGGCCCACGTCTGCCTGGACCAGGAGTGGCTTGCACATGCCGCGTTGCACGTCCTCTTCCTGAGCGACCTCGACCTCCTCGAGCGGGGGTGGGGGCCCAGGGGATATAGATACGCCATGATGACCGCTGGCCGGCTGGCCCACCGCATCTACATCGGGGCCACTGCCATGGGTATGGGCTGCTGCGGGATCGGTGCCTTCTACGACGGAGAGGCCTCCCAACTGCTGGGGCTCAGTGTATCCTCTCGCCTCCTGTACCTGGTGGCGGCGGGCCCTGTCAAGAGATGAGCTCAGCGCCGCCTGAAGTGGTAGTAGTGCCAGTGCGGATACCACCACCAGTCCCAGTACCACAAGGGAGGGCCCCAGTAGTAAGGCCCGTACGGCCATCCGTAGACCCTTTCAGGCTCCTTCCACAGGTGGAGCTCCCTGACCGAGAGCACGGGATACCTATATTGGGTCTCTCCGAGGGCACGGACCTCCTTGCCTACGACCTCCCCGGCCACGGTCACCTTCCTCCCCTTCTGATAGACCTCGGGGTCCAGATAGGCACTGGTCCTGGCCATGAACCTGCCCCTGGAGTGCTCGGCATCCTCCGGGAAGCCCTGGCTGTCGAGGGGGGCCTCCAGGAGGGTCAGGGAGGTGCCGTTCGTCAGGTTCTGCGTCTCTATGATCACACCGCCCCATATCACCATCTCCCCCTGAAAGGAGTCCGGGTCCTGTAGCACCAAAGGGAAGGAAAGGTCTCTCTTCATGGCCTGCCTCACCTCGGGTGAGATGACATGGGCGCAGCCAGATGCCACAAACAGGGACAGCAATACCACAAGGTGCCTCGCCATAGACGATAAGCGGTCCATCTCTCTCGCCTCCCTCCTGTCTAGTTTGACG
Source organism: uncultured Desulfarculaceae bacterium (assembly GCA_964583655.1). Lineage (GTDB taxonomy): Bacteria > Desulfobacterota > Desulfocorpusculales > Desulfocorpusculum > Desulfocorpusculum > CAZOXN01. Next base: position 2,560 of record CAZOXN010000387.1, read on the forward strand.
CTCGGGGAGGGCAAAAGGTTCTCCCAGGGGAAATGGGGGAGGAGATGGCCCTGATACTGAACGGAGTTCGTGGGAATGGAGACTGTGGTGGCACGGGGTGAGGCTCATGCCGAGACAAGCCAGAGTGGATGCCCCTGTGGCGATTCACCCCGACTGTGGGACATGCCCTCCTTCACCCTTGTGACAGGCCTGAGACCGCAACGAGGTCGGCCCCTCTCAGGGCCTTGCAGCGAAGTCGATCAAACGACTTGAATTGGCTTTCGGTGTACCTTAGATTTGCACAATCATCAGGGGGGCCGCATATCGAGATAGGGGAAGGGGACATGGAGGCATGAACGAAAAGATAATAATCCTCTCTGTCTTCGTGGCATGTTACGGCCTTGCTCTGAGCAGAAAGATAAAGTTGGCCTACGCCTCCCTCGGCGCCTCGGCCGTGTTCATTGCGCTTGGTTTTCTCAAGCCCCACGATGCGATGTTCAAGGCCATCAAGTGGGACGTCATGGGTATCTATTGGGGATTCATGATGGTGTCGATAGTCTTTTCCCGAAGCTTGATGCCCGAACTGATCGCCAACAGGATCCTGGCCAGGGTCAAGGTGGAGAAGTACGCGCTTCTTTCCCTGTGTGCCTTGACGGCCTTCCTGTCTGCCTTCATGGAGAACGTGGGGGTGGTGCTCATGATGGCCCCTGTGGCTATTGCCGTGGCGCGCAATCTCGGGTCCCCCCTTTTCCCGTATCTGGTCTCCATAGCCATAAGCTCCAATGTCGTCACCACCGTGACCATGGTGGCGGACCCACCGCCCATCATCCTCGCCATGGAGACGGGGATGAAACCCCTCGACTTCTATTGGTTCGAGGGGCGTCCGGGGTTGGGCACCCTGACGATAGGGGGCGTCGGGGTGGCCCTGCTCACACTCCTCTTCCAGTTCAGGCACATGGACAAGAAGGTGGAGTTCGAGCCCCAGAGGATCTACGCCACAAAAGGGGCGAGCATCCTCTTCGTGCTGGGGGTCTTGGGCTTGTTCGTGGGACCGGAGATCGGAATCCGGCCCGGCATAGTGGGCCTGACCGTGGGCCTTGTGGCGCTGGGCATGGGCAGAGGGTATCTCAAGACCATGT
>CAZOXN010000388.1:0-3663 GCA_964583655.1 uncultured Desulfarculaceae bacterium
TCCCACGCCCCAGGGCGGGCCGCTGCTGGATCCAGCGGAGGGTCTGCGGCCACACGGGCCACCTGAGAGTCGCACATGAGCCTCTCCGCAACGGGGCTGAGCCAACTGAGGTGACGCGGCTCCATGGCCACCGGGCCTCCGAAAGACCCTCTCAGGGTCTCGAGGAAGCGCCCCACAATCGCAGGGTCGAACCCGAGACTAGGAGGCAACTGGACCAAGAGGGGCCCCAGCCTGTCCCCCAATCCGCCAACCTGCTCCAGGAAAGGTCCGAGGGAGGAAAGCTCCTCTAGCTTTCCACGGTGGGTGATCTGCCTCGGGACCTTGACCGCAAACCGGAAATCCCCGGGGACCGAGGAGGCCCATCTCTCGTATGTTTCCCTCCGGTGGGCATGGTAGAAGGAGGAGTTGACCTCGACCGCACTGAATATCCTGGAGTACCGCTCCAGGTGGCTCCCCTGGGATGGGAACCGAAGGGCGTTTCCCTTGGGTATCGACCAGCCCGCGCAGCCGATTCGGATCCTCATGACGCTATTGTGGGTGCCGCCGGCCAGGCCCCTGGTCGCAGTGCAGAAGTTCCGTTCCCGCTGGTCCTCTGTGAGCAGTCCGTCGCCCGTGGGAAAAGGGCACCGGTGATCCGCCGGGATTCGTCGGCTGCCACGACCTCACGGGGCATTGACTCCTCCCGCCTCCTGGATGATCCCCTTGATGTAGCGTACCACCTGCTCGGCCGCACAAGGGGAGTCCAGGAGGACCGAGAGCTCGTGATTGTGACGCAGGGCGCTGCTGGTGAGGTTGTGACTCCCCAGGATCACGTACCTCCCGTCCACTACCACGACCTTCATGTGCGATCTGCGATCCGGCCTGTCGTGGAAGACCTCGACCCGTTCCTTCCTGAGGAGCCTCGCGCTCCTCTGGTTCTCGCGGGCCAGGTCTGAGCCCGCGGTATCGGGCTGCTCCAGCAGGACCCTGACCTTCACCCCCCGCTTGCGCGCTAGGCCTAGCTCCCTGAGGAGCTTGTCCGGGGCTGCCTCCTGATGCTCCCCTGCCTTGAAGGAGAAGGTGGCGATCCAGATCTCCTGAGAGGCCCTCCTCACCAACGAGATGAGTCTCCCCTCCAGGCGGCCATCCTCCAGGAGCTCCACGGGCACGGCCGGACATGGTGGGTTGGATTGACCGGATGTCGAGGCCAAGGCGAGCAAGACGGGCATGAGTACCAAGGGAAGGACCCGCGGCATGGCAGAGAAGCCTCAGTCTGATTGAAATCCTTTCTTTGCCGTGGCATCAGGCAAAGCCGGCAGGGCCTGGCCTCAAGTAAAGGAAGGGGGCCCCCCGGGCCCCCTGGTGCCTAGAGCCCTAAAGAGCTCCTCACTTGACCTCCTCGAAGTCAGCGTCCACCACGTCCTCTTTCTCCGGCCTCCTCGAGGACCCGGAGGAGCCTGCCCCTGTGTGCCCTCCACCAGCCTGGGCCTGCTGCTGGGAGACCTTGGCGTACATGGCCTCCGCCAGCTTGTGGGATGCGGTCTGCAGATCATCGATTCCGCGCTTCATGGCTTCCAGATCCGTTCCCTCGATGGTCTGGCGAAGCCTCTGGATGGCGGATTCGATCTGCTGGCGTTCAGAAGGGTCGATCTTGTCGCTGTACTCCTTGAGGTTCTTCTCCGTCTGGTAGATGAGGTTGTCCGCGTTGTTCCTGGTCTCGGCGATCTCGCGCTTGCGCCTGTCCTCCTCGGCGTGAGACTTGGCCTCGTTGATCATGCGCTCGATCTCGCCCTCGGAGAGACCTGAGGAGGCCGTGATCTTTATGGATTGCTCCTTACCAGTGGCCAAGTCCTTGGCCGAGACGTGCACGATGCCGTTGGCATCTATGTCGAAGGTCACCTCGATCTGCGGGATACCACGAGGCGCAGGCGGGATCCCTGTCAGGTTGAACCGGCCGAGGGTACGGTTGTCTGAAGCCATCTCTCGCTCGCCCTGCAGCACATGGATGGTGACCTCGGTCTGGTTGTCCGCAGCCGTCGAGAAGATCTGGCTCTTGCGGGTGGGTATGGTGGTGTTTCGCTCGATGAGACGCGTGCACACCCCACCCAGGGTCTCGATGCCAAGGGACAGGGGTGTGACGTCCAGGAGGAGCACGTCCTTGACCTCCCCCTTGAGCACCCCTGCCTGGATCGCGGCCCCCACGGCCACGACCTCATCCGGGTTCACCCCTTTGCTCGGCTCCTTCCCGAAGATCTCCTTGACCTTCTGCTGGACCCTGGGCATACGGGTCATTCCGCCCACCAGGATGACCTCGTCTATATCTGCCGGGCGAAGCCCGGCGTCCTTCAGGGCCTGACGGCAAGGACCCTCCAGACGCTCGATAAGGTCCTCGACCAGGGATTCGACTTTGGCCCTGGTGAGCTTCATGTTAAGGTGCTTGGGCCCGCTGGCATCCGCTGTGATGAAGGGGAGATTGACCTCTGTCTCCATGGAGGAGGAGAGCTCCATCTTGGCCTTCTCAGCTGCCTCTTTCAATCGCTGCAAGGCCATACGATCCTTGCGCAGGTCTATGCCCTGATCCTTGCGGAACTCGTCGGCAAGGTAGTCCATGATGCGCTGGTCGAAGTCCTCGCCTCCCAGGTGGGTGTCCCCGTTGGTGGCCTTGACCTCGATGGACTTCTCCCCATCCACATCCATGATATCCAGGATGGAGATGTCGTACGTCCCCCCGCCCAAATCGAAGACAGCGATCTTGGCGTCCTTGTGTTTGTCCATACCGTAGGCCAAAGAGGCGGCCGTTGGCTCGTTGATGATCCTGAGCACATTGAGACCTGCTATGCGGCCCGCGTCTTTGGTTGCCTGGCGCTGACTGTCATTGAAATAGGCGGGGACAGTCACCACCGCGTCTGTCACGGTCTCCCCAAGATAGTCCTCCGCCGTCTGTTTCATCTTCTGGAGGACCATCGCAGAGATCTCAGGCGGTGCATAATTCTTGCCCCTCACCTGTAGGTGGGCATCCCCATTGGGGGCCCTGACTATCTTGTACGGCAGGATCTTGAGGTCCTTCTGGACCTCAGGGTCTTCGTACTTGCGTCCGATGAGTCGCTTGACCGCGTAGAGCGTGTTCTCGGGATTCGTAATGGCCTGGCGCCTGGCGATCTGTCCCACCAGCCGCTCTCCGCTTTCCGTGAAGGCTACCACCGAAGGGGTGGTCCTCCCACCTTCCGAATTGGCAATGACTTTCGGTTCACCACCTTCCATGATCGCCACGCAGGAATTGGTGGTGCCGAGATCGATTCCAATGGCCTTTTTCATACTGTCCTCCTTGATGCCCCAGTGTTGCCGCGCTGGGGCGTGATCACGCTTGAGTCCTCTTGGATACCGCCACCTTTGCCGGGCGAAGCAGGCGGTCATGCAGGAGATATCCCCTCTCCAGCTCCTGTACCACAGTGTTCGGCTGATGATCCGCGGACTCCACCTGCATCACGGCCTCGTGTCGCGAAGGGTCAAAAGGCTCGTGCAACGCCTGGATCGGGGCTACCCCGAATCTCTCCATGACCGAGAGGAACTGTCTGAGGGTCATCTGAATCCCCTCCCTGAGGGCCTCCTTCTTGTCATGGTCCCCGGCGTGGTTCAGGGCGCGCTCCAGGTTGTCCACCACCGGGAGCATCTCCCTGAGGAGTT
>CAZOXN010000389.1:0-3650 GCA_964583655.1 uncultured Desulfarculaceae bacterium
CCCCTGGTTTGTCCTCGTTGTAGATGAAGAGTATGTTCCCTTCGGGCACTGCCTCCACCAGAAAGTTGTTTATCCTCAAGATCCTCGGGTTGTGCTTGCCCAGAAGCGCCCCTGACACCGAGATCTCCTCTTCACCCGAGACGGCACGAATGGTTATCAGGTTCGAGTAATCCTCATGCCTCTCGCTGACGGACTCGGTGAGCCTTATCCCCCTGGCCCGAGCCAGCACAGGGGCGTTGACGAAGTTCACGTCCCCGCTGAGGACTGGAGAGAGGAGGCCTTTGAGCAGGGCGGCCGTAACTGGCTCCACACCGTACTGGGCCACCTCGCCGGTATACTCCACGTGCACCCCCTTGACCGCACCTTGGATCACCTGGCTCGTGAAACTCCCCAGCTTCTCTGCAAGATTCAGATAGGGCTTGAGGTGCTGGAGGATCTCGCCGCTCACCGACGGGACATTGACGGCGTTGCGCAGCGTGCCCTTGAGTAGGTAATCAACTATCTGCTCGGCCACGGCCACCGCCACATTCACCTGGGCCTCCTCTGTGGAGGCGCCCAGATGCGGCGTGCAGATCACCTGATCCAAGCCCACGAGGCGGCTGTTGACCGGAGGCTCCTGCTCGAAGACATCCAGGGCCGCCCCTGCCACCTTGCCCGAGATGATGGCGTCGAAGAGGGCGTCTTCATTTATGATCCCGCCCCGGGCGCAGTTGATGACGTAGACCCCGTTCTTCATCATCTTGAAGGCCTTGGCATCGATGAGATTGATGGTCTCCTTCGTCTTAGGGGTATGGACCGTTATGAAATCCGCCTTGGACAGAAGATCCTTCATGGAGACCATCTCCACTCCCAGCTTGGTGACTACCTCTGGGCTCAGAAACGGATCGTAAGCAATCACGTTCATGTGAAGCCCTTGGGCGCGGTCAGCCACGATCCTGCCTATACGCCCGATTCCTATGATCCCGAGGGTCTTGTTGAATACCTCTGTCCCCATGAATTTCTTGCGTTCCCACTTCCCGGACTTCACCGATGCTGTGGCCTGCGGGATGCGGCGGGCCAAGGCCAAGAGCATGGAGATGGTGTGTTCGGCCGTGGTGATGGTGTTCCCCTCGGGTGTATTCATGACCACGATGCCCTTCCTGGTAGCGGCATCGATGTCAACGTTGTCCACCCCGATCCCGGCCCGACCGATTACCCTGAGGCGGCTCGCCTCCTCGATGATGTCCGCTGTGAGCTTGGTGCCGCTACGGATAGCTATGGCATCGTAGTCCACGATGACCGCCTTTAGCTCCTCAGGGCTCAGGGCGGTCTCTACGTCCACCTCTATCCCATCGGCCCGTCTGAATACCTCCAGGCCCTCTTCGGCCAATGAGTCGCTCACGAGAACCTTGAAGCTCACCGTGCCCTCCCTTCACACCGCAGGGGCCGCATGCGATGGCGCGTTTCTTCTCACTTATTGAAGTCCCCTCGCCAGGATCTCCTCGGCGACCCTCACCCCTCGACCGAGTTCCACCGGGAGCCTCAGGTCCTTCATGGTCATCTCCAAGGCCGAAATGGCGATGATCACGTCGAATGTATCCATGAAGCCGAGGTGTGCGATCCTGAAGATCTTTCCCTTCAAATGACCCTGTCCGCCGGCCACTCGGACCCCGTACCGGTCCCAGAGGTGTCGGACAATGCCCTGGGCATCCAGCCCGGCCGGGGCCTTCACAGCGGTCAGGGCGTTGCTGGGAGACTCCGGCGCGAGCATCTCGAGCCCCAAGGCCCGCACCGCCTCCCGTGTGGCCTTGGCCATCCTGGAGTGCCTTTCGAACACCCCCTCCAGGGTCTCCTCCCGGATCTTCTGGAGCACCTCTCTGAGCCCAAGGATCAGGCTCACGGCCGGTGTGTATGAATTCTGGTTCTTCTTGGCGGAGTCCAGTTCCTTGCGGAAGTCGAAGTAGAATCTCGGGAGTCTCGATCGCTCCACGAACCCCCAAGCCTTGGGGCTCACAGAGGCTAAGGCTAACCCCGGGGGTAGCATGAGTGCCTTCTGATACCCAGTGACCACCACATCCAGGCCCCAGGCGTCCGTCTGAAGGTCGAAGACACCCAAGCCCGTTATGGCATCGACCACGAAGATGGTCCCGTCCCTCTGCCGAACGATCTCGCCCATCTCCTTCACCGGATGCATGACCCCGGTGGAGGTCTCGCTCGCCTGGACAAGGACCGCCTTGATCCCCGAGTCCTTATCCAACGCGTCTCGCACCTGCTCCGGCCTGACGGCCCTGCCCCACTCCACATCAAGATTCACCGGTACCACCCCGTACGACTCGCAGATCTCGGACCAGCGCTCCCCGAACTTCCCCCCCCGGATCACCAAGACCCTGTCTCCGGGGCTCAGCGTGTTGGTGATGGCGCCCTCCATGGCACCAGTCCCGGAAGAGGCGAACAGCAAGACTTCATGTCGAGTCTGGAAGATGTACTTGAGCCCTTCCCGGACCTTCTGGAAGACCTCGACGTAGTCCGGCGCCCTGTGGTGGATGATGGGCTGCGCCATGGTCAGAGACGTCGACGGCGCAATGGGTGTCGGTCCCGGAGTCAACAGATAGGTCTTACGCATCGCACCTCCCTTGTCACCCTAAACTATCCCCCTGAGCCAAGGCACAAGGCAACCCCTACCTCCCACGGGGCGCCTCGGATTACTCGATGGTGTATTCGCAAGATCGCAGGGGCTATATCTTCAGCCGGGGAACGATCTTCTCCACTACGAAACCGCCCTTTTTCAAACCTTCGACGACTGGCTTGCCCTTCGGGGCCTTGCAACGGATGATGACCTTCCTCTCCAGCATCGTCCTGCCCGGCAGAGAGAAGATGCTCAGCGGGATCGCGCCGTTCTCCCTCAGTATCCCGGTGATCTTCGGAAAGGTCTCCTCGTCCAATCTGACGTCCAGGAGGGTCAGCCTCAGGACCCCTTCCTCCTTAGCAGCGAATATCTGCAGCAAGGCCCGCGTGATCTCGGTGACCGTGGCGATACCCACCAGTCGGCCGTTCTCCACCACAGGGAAGGACCCGATTCCCTTCTCGTACCCGAGCATGACCACGTCTTCGACTGGCGTGTCCGGAGCGACCCAGACCACGTCCTTCTTCATCACCTCCGCCACGGTCATCTTGGCCAGGAGGTAGGAGAGCTCGTGAATGCTCAGGCTCGTGGCCGATGAGGGAGAGGCCTCCAGTAGATTACGCCGCGTCAGGATCCCCACCAGCTTACCCTTCTTGACCACAGGAAGGTGGTGGATCTTGTACTCGTCCATCTTCTTCCTTGCTTCCATGAGGAGGGTATCGGGTGTCACCACTATGGGGTCTCTGGTCATCCAATCCCGCACTCTCATGCCCATGCCTCCTTCCCAATGGGATGCGTCACACCATGGATCCGAGATGTTACCGGTGAATCGTGTACCCCTTCTCCTTCAGTGCCTTCTCCAAGGGCTGCACATGCTTGGAGCGTACCCTGAGCACCACCATCCTCAGGTCCGATGCCTTCTGAGGGATGCTGAAGGCGCTCACGACCGCCCCCCCGGCCTCCTCCACCACTCCTATGATCTCCCTGAGGGTCCCCCCGACCACGTCCACGTCCCTGAGGGTTATGCGCTGGAGGTCTTCCCTTGCCC
>CAZOXN010000390.1:0-3648 GCA_964583655.1 uncultured Desulfarculaceae bacterium
GCTGAGGGGGATCCGGAACCGCTTGTACTTGCGCCCGCCGATCTTCATTGGCCTGCCCAATGGGGATGCCTATTTCCTCACCGCGACGACGAGGGAACCCATCCGCTCGTCCTTCCGGGTCCATTGCGCGTCTTGGAACCCCGAGAGTTCCAGGTCCTCCCGGATCTCCTCGAAGGTATACGTGGAGCCCCCACTGGTCGCTACGAGCATATTCACAGCGAAAAGGGCCCCCGCCACAGGGGCGTTCCTGGAAGACTCCATCACATGATCCCGGATGACTATCCTACCCCCCGGCACCAGGGCATCGCGGACCTTCCGGAACAGGGCCCGATTCTGGTCTCGGGCGTTCTGGTGGATGACGGCCGACAGAAAGGCCATGTCGTGCCCTGGGGGGAGCGGGTCCCGCTCGAAGTCCCCCGCCACCAACTCCACGCGTCCCGACAGACCGCACTGGGCAAGACGCTCCTCGGCCATAGGGATGACAGAAGGGAGATCGAAGAGGGTCACCGACAGGTCGCCCTTGGCGCGGAGGAACTCGATGGCGTAAGTCCCAGACGCACCTCCCACATCCAGAACGCGACTCACGCCTTCCAAGGCGATGCAGGAGACCACCTGCGGGGCCAGATCCCGAGCCATGACGTGCATGGCCCGGATGAAGGCCTCCCGCTCCGAAGCGGGTCTTTCCTCCCATGGGGAGACGGTCTCGGGGGATCCACGACGGACCACCCCGGTGAGGTCCCCCCATCGCCTCCACAAAGAGGCCATGTGCCTCAAGGCAGGTGTGATGGACTCGTCCGACCGGGAAGACAGTACAGGGCACAGCCCTCGAGGTGTGACGAAACCACCGTGTCGCTCCTCCAGGAGCCCCAAGGCCACCAAGGCGTGGAGCACGACATCGAGGGCCCTCTCATCCAATCCAGTGGCATAGGATAGTTGGGCACTGGATCTAGGGGTCTCCTCGAGCAAGGTGAAGAGGTCCAGTTCAGCTGCGGTGAGGATCAGGCGGCTCACCTGAAAAGCGCGGGCCGCCTCCATGATACCCTTGGTATTCCATGGCCCGTCCACCCAGTCCACCTCCCCAACCCCCCCTTGCCCCAGGTCCCTGCAGTGACTCACGTCACCGCTACCCGTCCAGGGCCATCTCGCGCCCCGAGCGTCCGTACTACCTGGAATCCTTCGAGGGGGCCCAGCCCGTCACCCTGCTCTGGCTGCCTCGGTGCGCGGTATTCTATCCCTTCACGGCAGGCTTGGCAATGCCTTGCGGAAGCGATCCACCTGGGATCGGTAATAGGCCTCACGATCCGCGGCGTAAGCCAAGGCCTTCAGCCCGGTCTCCAGGGCCTCTCGGTACAGCCCGTTGACGAAGTACGCCTCGGCCAGGGTGTCGAGGATGTGCGGGGAGTCAGGGCGGAGACGGGAGGCCTCCAAGGCGAGTTCCAGCGCCTCTTCTGGCCTGCGGAACTCCCCTTTGGGGGAGGTGGCATAGAGCCACGCCAGGTTGTTCAGGGCCTCTGGATTTCGAGGATCGAGGGCAATGCAGCGCCGGAGTCCTTCCTCCGCCACCCTCATGTCACCCCTGCGAAACGCGAGACTACCCAATTCGAACCAGAGCCTAGGGTCTTGCGGGGCATCCTGTAGTCGCCGCTCTACGATCGATTGCATCAGTCCCAGGGTCCATGCCTCTCCCCACTGATTCGTCCTCCATGCCATGGTCACGATCCCCAGGGCCAACAGGCCGATCAGATAGGACAAGATCATGAGCCGGACCTTCCTATGATGCCTCCTCATCACCTCGGGCCGGTCCTGGCATAGCAGCAGGAAATCGATCCTCTCCTGAATGCTGAAGTGATGCCAGTTGGGGAGAAATCGCGCCATCGGGCTGGGGCCGGAGACCTTCTCCAGGGATCTCACTATCGGTTCCGCGGTGCCCTGTATCTCCAGGGCGTGGAGGTCAGACTGACGCTCGAAATTCCGGGAAAAGAGGCCGAAACCGAACCGGAAGTAGAGTACCACCACGACCACCGAAGGGGCAGTGACAAGGAGCGAGACCATGGTGAAGCCGGCCTCAGCTCGGCCCAACCAGGTTTCAAGGGGGAACCCTTTGGCCTCCATCGCAAGAAGGCCCAGCGTCACGAGCCAACTCGTCCCGTGGAGGCACAGATCGAAAAGCAATGTCAGACCCAACATGAAGGCGAGGTAAAAGGGCATGTGAAGGTAATGGGCGTGGCCCATCTCGTGGGCCATAACCGCCTCCATCTCCTGGTCGTCCAGGGCCCTGAAGAGCGCCGGGGTGACGAGCACGTACCTCGACCTCGGGAAGACGCCGAGGATCCCTGCCGTGGACCAATGGCCTTGGAAAAGGTCCCAGAGCACGATCCTGGAATAGCGGAAACCGTGCCGGTGGAAAAAAGCCTTCAACCTCTCTTGGCGAGGGCCTTCGGGCAAAGGCGGGCACCTCCACAACTTGATGACCAGGACCGGAAAGACCCAAGCCAGTGCCAACAGGAATATGACGAAGGCCGCCACTGCCCACATGAGGTCTTCCTGAATGTGCTTGGCGATGCCAGGGAAGAGGAGGGAGATGAGGTCCACTGCGATGAGCACCCCGAGCCATGGCAACATGATGGCCAAGTTGAACCTGGCCTGGGAAGACAGGAAACCTATGACGCCAGAGCTGCGGCTATACCCGTAACCCGTCTCCTCCTTGTCTTCAACCCAGCGATGGAAAGAGGGATAAGAGGCGACCCACGCAGTCAAGAGGAGCGAGATGAAGGGGGCAAGCCCCAGGAGACTCAAGATCGACTGCGGTCCGTCTCTCCCCACCAGGACAGCGCACAGAGCCTTCCAATGGAACAGGTAGAGGATCGCGCCATAGAAGACCACTGCCAGCACCGTGTATCTCTGAAGCAGGGAGGAGTGTAGGAGGACGAGGGCCTGGGCACCTGGATACCCGGAGCGATTGCGCCTCCCCCACCTGGCAAACCCCAACCGGACCAGGCCGAAGAAAAGCACCACCACTCCGGCGGTCTCCAAGAGGATCTCGCCCCAGGCCAAGGCCCCTGCCCCGGGCCCTGGCATATACAGCTCGTAAAGGAGTATGGCAGCAACGAAGGATATCAGATTGGAATACATCGCATCCCTTCCAGGTCCCGTAGAGGGGACTCTAGATCATATCGCGTCTTTGTCATCCCACAAGACGGAGACGGATCGATCACTCGATCCCCAGCCTCTTCTCCATCTCCTGGAGAGCTGATAGGTACTGATCCCGGAATACCAGCTCGTGAGACCTGAGGAGATCCCTGCAGATGACTATATGAGGACGGATATCAACCCCGTGCGGGTCAATGCCCTTTTGGATGCCCTGCTCCAGCACGAGAAGCGCGTAGAACATGGAAAGGCCTGCCAGTTTGGGCGAGCGCCTTCGAAGGTAACCCTGTCCGCCCAGGGTATTGAGGAGATACGCGGCGTAATCATTAAGGACCTTCGAAGTTATGAGCACTCCTTCCCCCGCGCATTGCTCGCGGGTGACCAGCCAGCGGTACAAGGCCATCGCCCCCGGTTCCGCCAATCCCTCCTCACGGATCACTATGTCCCTCATGAGATCAATGCGCGAGCTTCCCAGGACGCGAAAGAGGTGAAAGGCATTGG
>CAZOXN010000391.1:0-3643 GCA_964583655.1 uncultured Desulfarculaceae bacterium
TCCTCCCCCAGGCCCCGCTGGCCCCCCCGGTGGCCATGGAGGAGATGGTCCTGCCGTCCCAGAAGTCGTTGGAGGTCGTGATGACGTTGTCTATCTCCTCGATCCCGACTCCCGCATCCTCAAGCGCCCGGCTCACAGCCTCGTGGACGAGCTCCGCATAATTCAGTTCCTTTCGGCAAGCCACATGCCTGGTCTGGCCGACACCGACAACGGCAACGCGCTCCATCATCGCCCTCCTCACGAGCCCACGGGCCTGAAATAGGAGATGTCCAAGGGGGATCCTTTTCGCTCCTGGGAGAAGACCGCCTTCACCCTCATCCCCTCTCGGACCTCCTCGGGATCGACCTCTCCCAGCAGGTGCACGAGGCCTGTGTCGGCCCCCTCCAGGCGGATGATGGCATAGACGAACGGGGCCTTGGCGGGCTGGATGGGTGTATCCCTGCGGACCACAGTGAATGTCTCCACCACCCCCTCATCCGACACCTCCACCCAGCGATCCGTGTCCACAAAGCAAAAGGGGCAGTGCTTTCTCGGCGGGAGCAATACCTTCTGACAGCGCGGGCAGTGCCTCCCCCAGATCCTGCATGCGTCCCTGAGTTGTGTCAGGTAGTGGCTAGCCGTCTCTCCTGCCTGCCAGGTGTACGGGACCTTGATCCGGCCCTCGTAGACAATCGGTTCCGCCTCTGACCAATAATCGCCCATCCCTCGCCTCCTCATCTATGAACCCAGGACCATCCTCGCGATGATGGAACGCTGGATCTCCGAAGTCCCACCGCCGATGGTGATCGGCATTGAATCCCTGACGTCCCTCTCCACCGCGTACTCCTTCATGTACCCGTAGCCACCGTGTATATGAAAGGCATGGCGTGCGGCCATCTGGTGCGTCTCTGTTAGGAAGAGCTTCGCGATGGAGGCCTCCATCTGAGCAGGGATCCCGTTCTTTTTCATCCACGCCACCTTGTAGAGCATCGTTTTCGATAACTCCAACCAAACCTTCATCTCGGCCAGCTTGTGCTGTATGGCCTGGAACTCCGCGATGGGCTGGCCGAACTGCACCCTCTGCTTGGCATAGGCCACGGCCTCTTTGAGCCTTCTCTCCGCGTAACCTGCCAGGCAAGGCAGGGTGCTGGCCCTCTCCCATTCCAGGGTGCTCATGGCCACCGCAAAGCCCTTCCCCTCGTCACCCAGCCGGTTCTCGACCGGCACCACGCAATCCTCGAAGACCAGCTCCCCGGTCGGGGAGGCCCTCATCCCCATCTTCTCAAGGGTCCTGCTCACCGAATATCCAGGGGACCCTTTCTCCACGATGAAGGACGTGATACCCCTTGACCCCTTGCTCCTGTCCACGGTGGCCAGTACCACTATGACATCGGCTATGGGGCCATTGGTGATGAAGGTCTTGGAGCCGTTGAGGAGATAGTGATCCCCCCTCCTCTGCGCCTTGGTGATGATGCTGGCCGCGTCCGATCCTGCATTGGGCTCTGTGAGGGCAAATGCCCCGACCCACTCCCCTGAGCAGAGCTTGGGCAGGTACCTTTCTCTTTGTGCCTCTGTCCCCCATTCCCAGATGGGGATCTCGCAGATGACCATGTGGGCCGCCACGCTCGTGGTGAATCCCTGATCCCCGGCACCCTCCCCGAATCCCTCCATGGCGATGCAGAGGTCCAACGGGTCCACGCCCGAACCTCCGTAGGCCTCGGGTATGGGAAAACCGAGGAGGCCGAACTCCGCTGTCTTGCGCCAGGCCTCCCAGTCGAACTCCCCTTCCCCTGCCTGGTCCCTCCTGGCCGCACCTGGGGCGATCTCCCTCTCCGCAAATCTCCTGCAACTCTCTCTGAGGGCTAGCTGTTCAGGGCTCCAACTGAAGTCCAAGACCCTCCTCCTCTCATCCCAATGTCACTCGCCTTCTCCTGGCAGATGCCCCGCTGTCGTGATCAGCCCTCCGCTCACTGTGACGATCTCCCCCACGAAGTAGTCGGCGTGATGAGAGGCTAGAAACAGCACAGTTGCGGCGATCTCGGACATCTTGCCCAAGCGGCCAAGTGGTATCTGGCGCGTGTCGAACATCTTCCTGCCTATCTCGGTGCTGGCCAGTTTCGCCACCAGCGGCGTCTCGATGTAGCCCGGCGCCACGGCATTGACCTGTATCCCCAGAGGCGCCACCTCTTTAGCCACGGCGCGGGTCAGACCGATCACCCCTGCCTTGGCCGCGGCATATGCTGCAGTCTCCGGAAATGCGCCTATGGCGGCCATGGAAGAGATGTTTATGATCTTGCCCCTTCGCCTCTCCACCATGATCTTCAAGGCCTCCCTCGTGCAGAAGAAGGTCCCGTCCAACTGGCTGCCCATCACGATCCGATATTTCTTGTCGGGGTAAGAGAGGATGGGCCCCCCGATGACCGTGGCCGCGTTGTTGACCAGGACGTCCACCGTCGTGAAGCGATCCCTTATCTGCGCGAAAAGACGGGCCACCTCCTCGCTCTTGTAGACATCCGCTTGAAGGGCCACGGCCTCCACACCGAGTTCTACGACCTTTGCAGCCACCTTGGCCGCTTCGTCGCCAGAGGTGTTGTAGTGGACCACCACGTTGGCGCCCTCCCTTGCGAAGGCCAGGGCGATCTCTGCCCCTATTCCACGGCTAGACCCCGTTACCACAGCCACTTTGCCCTTCAGTCCCAGATCCATCCTGGCATCCTTTCTCCAACAGCTCCCTCAACGTGCCAACAACTACACAAACCATCCAACCTCTCCATCGAGCCGACTCACCCTTTCCACACTTCCTCTTGGTAGAAATCCCTCAGGGGCTTGCCAGCCGCCTCTTGGAGGTCCCTCATCCACTTCCTGACGCGCTCTCTTCCGACCTCCTGTTCCATGGCAGCCACGATGGTGGCAACGGGGACGTCGTCATAGGAACCGTGGAATTCCAAGTATTCCATGAACTGTTTTCTCTCCAGGTTGTAGGGATGGAAGATGGAATCCTCGCGACCATTGAATTCCAGTGGCTGGACCTTGTGCTTGTGACAGAGCTCGATGTTGAAGGCCGGTGTGGCCTTCACCCACTTCCCCTCCAGGTAGAACTCCGTGAAACCGTGGTAGACCATCCGGTCGGTCCCCTGGAACTCCAGGAACTGCCTGGTCATGAGGTGATTGCGCACCGTTGCAAAGCCGACCCTCGATGCTATCCCCACCGCCCTCCCGAGGGCACACAGGAGCGCTGCCTTGCTGATGCAGAAGCCACGCCCTGTCTTGATCACGTTGCTCGCTCGGTAGTGCTCGGGCAGAAAAAACGGCAGGTAGGGATCGTACCAGAAACCATCCCGGACCCGGTAGTACAGCTTCACCGACATCTCCACAGGGTCCTCGCTCCCCCGAGTCGACTCCCTGGCGAGATCGATGACCAGCGGGTGATCGCTGTCGATGATGGCCGTCGGCGAGAGATATCTCTCCCACCCGGAATCAGTCATGACATGCTCCTTCAGGTGTCCATGGCTGCCTCGTCAGATTCCCTGGATCCGCCACTGCCCGATCATCCTGCACCCCCCCGGTGCGGCCTCGTGTAGAGCGATTACCTCCCCTTGAAGACCGGCCTTCTCTTTTCCGCAAAAGCCCTCGCCACCTCCTTCACGTCCTCCGTTGTCAGGAG
>CAZOXN010000392.1:0-3637 GCA_964583655.1 uncultured Desulfarculaceae bacterium
AAAGCGCCTCCGCCAAGCCGCTCCGAGAAACGCCGTCACCCTGTGATCACTTACGTCCAACGCCTGTGGGTCTGTGGGGCCTGCTATCCTACGCTCAGCCCTGTCTCCAGAAACAGAGGCCGCAAGTACGCCAGGCCCTCGCGGCCCGCCTCCTCCGGCATGTCCACGTAGGGGTATAGCTCCAGGCTCATGTCCCCTTGGTACCGCAGTCGGACCATGGCCTGGAACACTCTCTTGAACTCTATTGCCCCCATGCCCGGTATCAAGTGGGCATGGACCCGCGTAAGTGCGATATCCTCCAGGTGGACATGCCCGATCCACTCGAAGAGTTCCTCGAAGGCAACGGCCGGATCTTCACCGGCGCAGAAGAAGTGCCCGATATCGAAGTTGAGGCCCACGGCCCTGGAGCCCACACCGCGGATGAACTCCAGGAACCCCTTGGAATCCTCCAGGAGGAGGGCCGGCTCCGGCTCGATCAGTATCCGGACCGACAACGCCTCGGCAGCCGGGATCACCTCCTCCAGGCCCTCGTGGAAGAGCTTCATCGCCTCTCCCCGGGGCACTCCCCCCAAAGGACCGCCAGGCGGCACGGAGATGTTCGCACACCCGAGGAACGAGGCCAGCTCGAGGCAGCGGAGGGTATGATCTATCCTGATGCGCCTCCGCTCCTGGCTCTCCTCGATCCAGGAGGGGAGATAGGTGTCCCCCACCGCGAACAACGTGAAGCTGTTCAGGTTCGTGACCTTGAGGCCTCTGTCCTGGATGAGGGTCCGCAGCCCCTCGAGTTCGTTCCTGGAGAAGTCGGCCGGGTAGAGATGGGGCCTGTCGCACATGATCTCCACGCCCTTGAAGCCGAGCCGCGCGATCATGTCCACGGCCTGCTTCAACGGGTACTTGACGAAGGCGTTGGTGCTGTACCCGAACACCATGACCGATCCCCCCAAGACGCCCCGCCGCAGCTAGGGCGATGTGCAACCGTCGGTGGTGCGCTTCCAGCGGCTCAAAGGCTCGCACCTCACTGCATCAAGGAGCTCACCGCGGATCCCTTCCCCGCCCCGAGTCGGCCTTTTCGTGCCGCGGGCCCAATGCCCGCTCCAACGCCTCCAGTGCGGAGAGTTGGTCCTGGAAACGCAAGGGCGGATCCTTGCCCAGCGGTCTTTTGAAGTAGAAAGCCAGCTCTGGCACGAGCCCCCCCCGACCCTCATGCTTGAGGGCCACCACCCACCGGGCTAGGTCGATGACCAGAGGAGCGGCGAGCACGGAATCCCTGGCCATGAGATTCACCCGGAGGCTCATGGGCATGCCGAAGAGGCCGGTGAAGTCGACGACGTCCCACGCCTCTTTGGCGTCTCCCCTGGGCGGATAGTAATCGATGTGGACCTTGTGGGACGGGGCGTCCCAGCCTTCGCCCACCTTGTAGCCCAGGACGCCCTCCAGGACCTCTGTCTTGTTGGCGAGCTTGCCCCTCGCCCTGTGGGGATCAGCGAGGTTCCTGCCGTCCTCGTTCCCGAGGATGTTCAGGCTGTACCATCCATCGACCTTGAGATTCCTGGCCCTCAGGGCGGAGGCGAGGACCACCTTGAAATAGGTCTCACCGGTCTTTCCGTCCCGCCCCGCCATGGGCACGCCCCTGATCTCGGCCTCGCGGACGATGGCAGGGGCCTCGATGGGGTTGGAGGTAAAGTTGACGACCGGCACAGCCGCGAGCACCGCCGCCACAGAATAGGCCAGATCCGGCACCGCTAAAAGGCCAGCCCCATGGTAGAGGTCTTGCATCCGCTCGAAGCGCCCCAAATCGACCTGCCCGCAGGCGGGAAGGAGGTTCACCAGCACGGGACAATGGTGCGGGTGACGACGCCGCAGGGCCTCTATGTCTCCGAGGAGCCGCTCCACCCGTTCCTCCAGGCCGAGGGTTTCAGGTGGGGCATCCCTGATCTCGAACCGCCCCAACAGGCCTTCATGAGGCCCCCAGAGATCCGCTGGGAGAACCCTGTGCCTCGCAAGGGATTGCATCAGGCTCGACGGGGAGACGTCCCAACCCGCCAGCTCCAGCTCGCCCACAGGGCCGAGCTGGGGGAGGATGGAACCGGTGGTCAGGCTCGGCAGGACCCTTTCAGGAGAGCTTCTGAGGGCCGCCACGGCAACGGCCACCGTGGACCCGACCGCGCCCTTGGCCCCTGCGAGAAGCAGGAGGATGCCGGATGGAGGGGATGACCCCCTCGGCTGGCGCCCTTTCCTCAAGCTATGGCCTCCGACGTCTCCTCTGTCCTTGGCCGTTGGCTTCGTGATCTCCACGGAGCGTGTGCCGGCCTGGAAATGCTTCGCTCTCCTTGTGACATGGCCCTGCGGCCATCCTCTGGACACCCGCGCGCCTCGGCACGGGGCCACGGCTTGGCTCAAGAGCATTTAAGGACAGCCGTTTGCCGATGTCAATCCGGGCAGAACGTCGCGGGCGGTGACCGTGGCCAGGATGAGTTCGAGTTGCCCCGGGGGCAAGAAGACGCCACGCCTCCGGAGCCGAAAACTTCGAAAGACACAGGGCGGGGGCCCCTAGTCCACTGGGAATATCTCTGGAGGGGCTTGGGGATGTGAGGACCTCAGTTTTCGGAAATATCTCGTGTCGTCAGGACAGTCAGGGTCTTCCTCGCACTCGCCGCAGCATGGCCTGCATTCCAGGACCTTCCACCTCTCTTCGTGCCTCTGGAGTAGGCAGTTGACCTCCTCGAACCGTTCCTTCCCGTCCGGAGATCGAGGCTGCGCCTCGACCCATGCCCACCCCTTGGACACCCTGAGGAGGCGCACCACGAAGACCACATCGTTTATCTCCAGCCTCCTCAGCATACCCCTCAAGGCATCCAGTATCGCCTTCCTCTCCGCTGACCCCGGTGGGGGGGTGTAGGCAGTAGCGCTTCGAGCGACAACGGCCCCAGGGCGCATCTCCTCAGTGGTCTCAGGCCAGGCCGCCCCAAGCCCTCCACCCAGGACCATTGCCATGCAAGCCATCGAGAAGCCGATCTTGATCCCAGGAAAACTCTCGATCATCCCCGTTCGACCCCTTCTCGCACCCAAGTCCCATCTCCCCAGGACATGCCTTCTTGGCATTCTAACCGGCCCAAGCCTTCTTTGCAAAGCCGGGCCTCAATCCTTCTACCTGTCAGGAGAAAGCGACCTCGGAGGCGATCCTGACCTCCAGAGCCCTCCTGGCATGATCTGACAATCTCGTAAAAAGTCCGAAAATGCCATTTGGCGTCATTCCGGAGCAAGCCGGAATCCAGGGCTTGCAAAGCGTTACAAGATATCCAGAGCCCTCCCGGATCCGGCCCCGGAGACCGGGCGGGGTAACGACTTTCATATCTTGGATTTACGCCAGGACGCCCATAGTAGATTGAACCAGTGTCGCCTCCAGGTGAGGGGTTCACACGGACTCACCATGCCTCGTCGGATGAATCCTACTCGGCAGCCGGCCGAAACCACCGGCTGCCGACAGTGGTAGTTCAGAGTCAAGACACAAAAACCGTGGACTTCAGTCGGCGGATATTCAAGCGATGCCCTTCGGGCATGCTGAAGTCTTCGCCTCTAGGAAAGGGTTTTCTCCCGTTCCCAGAGGGGCGACAGAGCGCCAGATCGACCATGGCAC
>CAZOXN010000393.1:0-3633 GCA_964583655.1 uncultured Desulfarculaceae bacterium
TTGGGGACAATGGCCGGCCTTTACGCCACGGCCTCCGTGACGGAAATCCGCACCAATCGTTCCCTATGCCTCTCCTCATGTCAGACCCACTCCTGTTACAAGGGGACCGACAGCCAAGCGGGCTGCCCTGTGTATCAGCATCCCCTCTTTTTCCAGAACAACATGACCTGCCGCTTCTGCCTCCGGTGCGCGGAGGTCTGTCCGAATGAGGCAGTCCAGCTCAACCTCAGGATCCCAGGGGAAGAGACCTGGACCATGACGGACCGCCCGTTATGGGCCGCCTGGTTTGCCAGGATGCTCGTGGCCTTCGTGCTCTTCCAATGCCTTCATTACGTGGACCCTGTGAGGACATGGGCCTTTGAGTCAGCCTCCGCGGCTGGCATGCCTTCCTGGATGGCTTACACCCTACTTCTCTTGGCCCCTATGATGGGTGCGCTAATGCTGTTTTTGGTCTTCGACGCCCTGACGGCGCTCGGGACGTCTCTTTCCCTGGGGGAGGTTGCGGCGATCTACGGGTTCGCCTCGGTTCCCCTGGCCCTCCTGGGACACCTGGCTGACAAGGTCAGGGAGTCCTTGGGCCCCATGCCGTTCACCATGATCCTCTTCGGCCGGCACTTTATGGCCGGAGATCTCATGAAGGTCCTTCAGGTGGCTGCCATCGCCGGCGGGCTGCTCTTCTCCCTCTTTCTGGTGATCAGGCTCTCGGGGGTCCCTCGATACCGTGTCGGGAAGCTGGCAAGGGGTTCCACTGGCCTTCAAAGCCTACCTTTGTGCCTCTTGGCCTTGGCTCTGTGGCTCCTGGTGACCAATGCTTGATGCGTTCCCATTGAGCAGATCATGAACCGTCAGGTCCCCTATGGATCCCTTGAGACCTGCATCGGCCCTACGCAGGACCTCCGATACAGGGTCACTGGCCTTTGTCTCGCGGTCATATGCGGCCAGTTCCAGGACCTTGTGAAGGGGCATCCGATCGGGAGGGCACCGAAAGAGAACCGCAGAGGCGGCCTCCCTCCATGGGGCAATCCATCCCAGTTCCTCGAGTCTCCGCAGTCGAGACTCCAGGCGAGACCTGGGCATCGACAGTTCGCGGCTCAGCTCCTCCACCGTGAACGGATCGCGTCCCTCCAGGAAGCGATCTCCCACGATCTTGAGCACTCGAAGGGCCTCGACGGCCGGCGGTTCCCACTCTTGGAAGGAGAGGGCCTTCTTTTCCGCATACCGCTCGAGGTTCTCGTGAGCGAAGGCTATCTCGGCCCCGAAGAGGAGTATCACCCAGCTCACGTAGATCCAGACGAGGAGGATGGGTAACTGAGAGAGGGCCCCGTAGATCGCGTTGTACTGACCCATGCCGAACTGGTATCGTATGTATCCCCATTGGGTCAACTGCCACAAGGTCCCTCCCACGATTCCGCCTACCAAGGCAGAGGTCAGGTTGACTCTGGTGTTGGGCATGAACAGGTAGAATACGGCAAAGGCTATCCACATGACCACGTACGGGCTCGCCTTGATGAGGAATCGGAGGGCCCCGCCCATGAGCCAGTGGGCCTCCATCCACTGCGCGAAGGAATCGCTGCTGAAATAGGTGGTGAGGCTCAGTGCCAAGAGGATACATATGGGGGTGATCATCAAGACGCTGAGATAATCGCTCACCGTCCTCGTCCAACTGCGCCCCTTTTTCACCTTCCAGATCCAGTTGAAGGAGCGTTCAACGTTCTTCAGGACCAGGACGCTGGTGATGACCAAGCTCACAACACCGACCACTCCGAGGGAGCTCACGTTGGTGCGGTCGATGTACTCCATGATCCGTGCGGCCAGCTCCTCGGACCCTATGGTGAGCTTCTCCAGCAGGAACGGTTCCAGCCTCCGCTGAACCCCGAGCCCCTTCAATATGGCGAACATCAGTGCCAGAAGGGGAATCAAAGAGAGCAGAGAGGTGTATGTGAGGGCAGAGGCCCTGAGGAGGCAGTGGTCTTCCGTGAAGCCTCTCATGACGTGTTCCAAGAAACGAGCCACCTTGTACAAGACGACCTTCAGCCTGGGGAGTTCGTGTAGATCCTCTCTCCACACCCCTCTGCTCAGGAATTCCTCGACGTCTCTGTAGATCCTGAGGTGCGCTCCCTTCACGGCTCACTGCCTCGGGCCAAGCTGGACTCGGTCTTCACAACCGCAAACATACCTGCCAAACAGTACCCTGTCAACTTGCCCTCCGAGATGTGCAATGGCATGTCGAATCAGTGGTACAGCGCGGGCCGGTGGTCCGAGTTCGCGTCCATCTTGAGGATTCGTGCAGCCATTGATTCCGGAGCCCCGGCGATTACACTATGATTAGACTCTGAGCGGTTCGTTCCGCCCGTGCAGTTACGATCACGGGGCCGCAGGCAAGTCATCGTAGCCCGACTCGGAGCACTTATTTGGCACTTGCCTGCGCCAAGGGAGGCGCTGTTTGGGGTCTGCAGCGGGCAAGGGCGCCGGGTGGTGGAACAGATGTCCTGAAGGGGGGGTCCGATAGGTGATCGAATTGACGGATATGGAGTGCCAAATGAAAAGAAAGGACCGCTATGCAATCCTCGATGGAAAGGAAGTGGGATAGGGTGGGCCTCTGGACTATTATCCTCGTTGGAATGGCCATGGCCGTCGCACTGGCTGGGCTGCTGGCGTCCGGCGGTGGGGATGCCGGAGGAGATGAGGGAAGAGGTGGCAGTCTCTCCAAGGCGACCTTTGCCGGTGGCTGCTTCTGGTGCATGGAGCATGCATTCGACGGCCTCAAGGGTGTAGTTTCCACGACGGTGGGATACACCGGTGGCCATAAGGAAGAGCCTACGTACGAGGAGGTGTGCGCCGGGGGGACCGGGCATGCCGAGGCCATTGAGATCCTCTATGACCCCAAGCAGGTCGAGTACACCGAGCTCTTGGAAGTCTTCTGGCGCAACATAGACCCTACAGCAAGAGACAGGCAGTTTTGCGACTACGGGAGCCAGTATCGCACGGCCATCTTCTACCACGATGAAGGACAGAGGATGCTTGCCGAACGATCGAGAAAGGGGCTGATCGATTCTGGGCGGTTCACCCACGTCTTTACGGAGATCGTTCCCGCATCGAGGTTCTACCCGGCGGAGGAGTACCATCAGGGCTATCACAAGAAGAACCCCCTCCGGTACAACCTGTACCGCATGGGCTGTGGCCGAGACGGGCGCCTGAAGGAGTTGTGGGGGGAATAGGTAGACATGGACCCGGATCACCCATCGGGACCCTACTAGGGGATGTAAGGGGCCTCGCCCTGGCAGGCGAGGCATGTGGGCCCGTCATCTGCAGGAAAGGACTCGTGGCACACCGGGCACGTGGAGAAGCCCCGTCGGCGCCTCCTTCCGAGGAACTCCGGCTTGAGCCTCACCCGTTCCAAGCCGCAGGTGTCATCCCCGGCCTGGAGGATCTCCCTCACCACTGACTCGATGTCCTGCTCCGCCTTGGACCTGAGCTTGAAGAACCAGCTCTTCAACTCGGGCCAGCGTTCCAACTTGGCTGGGTCCACGAACACGCGGACCCCTCTCCCCGTCTCCTTCTCGTAGAGTGTGAGGGCGTAGCGCCCGAGGTTCACCACCCTCAGCCAACCGTTTCCCACCGTGCAAGGCGTGA
>CAZOXN010000394.1:0-3623 GCA_964583655.1 uncultured Desulfarculaceae bacterium
CCAGAGGGAGGCCCCAGGCCTTTACGTCCTCTTGGAGGCCCTCAAGGGGCGTGAGACCTTCGTGGTCAAGGGTCAGACAAGCGGGCCCCTCAGCGTGCTACTGGGCATCCGCGACGAGGATGGAAGGAGTGCTTACTACGACGAGCGGATCAGGGATGTCACCGTGAAGCTCTTGAGCCTCAAGGCGAGATGGCAAGCCTTGTCCCTGGGGGAGGAGGGCAGACGGCGGGCCCTGGTCTTTGTGGACGAGCCTGCCATGGGCGGGTTGGGTAGTTCGGTCTACATCGGTGTCGACCAGCAGGAGGCCCTGGCCTGTCTGGACGAGGTGCTACGGTCCATCCGTGAGGCCGGGGCTTGGTCCGGTGTCCACGTCTGTTCCAACGCGGATTGGGGTGCGCTCCTCAGACAGAGCCTCGACGTGGTGAGTTTCGACGCCTTCTCCTACTTCGAACGCTTCGCCCTATTCTCTGGGGAGGTTTCTACCTTTCTGGCAAGGGGCGGGGTGATAGCATGGGGGATCGTCCCCACCGCGGCCGAGGCCCTGGAAAAGGTGGAGGCCCCACAATTGGCCTCCCTCTGGTTGGATCAAGCAGGGACCTTGTCCAAGGGAGGGATCGAGGTGGAGAGGATCTTAAGACAGGCCTTCATCACCCCGAGCTGTGGCCTGGGTGGCCTCGATACGCGGTGGGCCACCAAGGCCATGGATCTCACCGTGGAGGTCTCCCGCCTACTCAGAAAGAAACTGGCCCCCTGATCCTCACCGGGCTTGGGCGAGACCACGGGGCCGCCCACGCCAGTCCCGGGCGATCCGTTGAATCCGGAGACCGAGAACTCGAGGCAGCAAAGGGCCTCGGAAGGGAGGATTCGATGGGGCGGGGTGGCGACCTCTTGCCCGGTCATCGAACGCCTCGCAGGATGGCTCCCCTGGCAGGAGCGACGATCCTCAGGCACGCAGTTCCTGGATGTTGTACAGGGAGTTGCGCGTTCGGAAGTGATCCTTCAGGGCCTGGACCACTGTAGCTGACCTGAAGATCCCACCCCCCTCCAGGTAGAGGGTGTAGCTCTTCCCTACTTGGGGAGGGGCCTCCTCCCAGCCCACCAAGACCCTGTCCTTGGCCACGGCCGCCTCTTCCTTGCCTGTGACCTTCCTGATTTGAACCCTCCTCAGCCCTGCCCCCTTGCCCACTAGGCGAACGATGTTAGAGGCCAATCTCTCCACGTTGTAACAGACTATCTCCCCCAGTTTCCTGTCCTCCAGACGCCTCCCCAAGGCATCCTTGACCCCCACCAGGTCGGCGAAGTGCTCGCCAAAGTCCTCCTTTTTCCCCTCCGACATCCTCGACAGGATCTCCAGCATCTGCGCCAACTCCGCGAAGAACCTGTCACTTTGCCGCCGCGGCTCCCCGCTGCGTTTGTCATCCACAGGGCCAAGCTGTGCCCTCTGCTGCCGGAGATGCCGCTCGATCCTCCTCTCGTCTTCAGGGGCGATCTCCTTGAACTCCACCTCCACTATGTAGGTCTCCTCTGGCCCAAAGGCCAACTTCTCACAACGCGCGATCTGCCCTATGGCCCGGATCGGCGGGTGGTTCGCCTCTAGATATATGAACATCACGATCCGATTCTCATCGGGGAGCGTGCCCCCCTTGTCCAGACCGTATGCCTCGAGGACATCCCTAGCGGCTGAGAACCTAACGGACCTGGTGGTGATCTCCTCCACGGCCGTGTCAGTGGCCCCGGATAGCGTATCCTCCGGGCTCTGTATCGCGAATTTCAGTTTGAGTGCTTCCATGGCTCCTCTGTGCGGGTTTGCTCATTGACGATTCGAGAAAACGCGTGTCCGTAAGCCCCCAGTACCGCCTACGAGCTCCGTTCCAAGCCTATTTCCTGCCCCTTCATGGGAGCACATTAAAGCCAAAACCAAGGGCCGTGTCAATCGAGGCGCACTGGCTGGTTGAAATAGCCGATGCCCACTTCAGGGCATACCTCCAGTATGCGGCGGGCCATCTCCCTGATGCCCATGGCGGGTGAGTCCTTCCTGGGCACGGCCATCAGGTACAGGTCAGGATCGATACAGAGGTTCTTGAGATGGATGAAGTCGAGCCTGGTGCGCCGGATCAGGCCCAGGAGTGCCTCCCACTCCTCTTCCTGATCTGACACCCCCGGAAATATCAGGTAATTGATCATGGTGAAGAGGCCTCGCTCCCGGCACAGGATGAGGGAGCGTTCCACGTCGGCCAAGGAGAAGCCCCTTGGCCTGACGTAGGCATGGAAGACACCGGGGCGAGCGCTGTTGAGGCTTATACGCACCGAGTCCAGTCCCTCGTCGACTATGGCGAGGAGCTCTTCGGGCAGGCTCCCGTTGGTGTTGAGGTTGATGGTCCCCCTGCTTGTCCGTTTGCGGATCTCCCGAATGGCATCCCTGATCAGGGCCGCCTCGGTGAGCGGCTCCCCCTCGCACCCCTGGCCGAAACTCACTATCGGATCCGGGGCACTCTCCAGGTGGGGCACCGCCACCTCCAGTATGTCCCCCACTTCGGGCCTGAATCGGATCCTATTGTGGGCAGCGGGACACGACCCCCTCGGCTGACGCGAGAGGCAGCCGAGGCAGCGTGCATTGCACCTGCGGCTCACGGGCAAAGGGGCCTCCCACCTCCCCAGGAAGAGGTTCTTGGCAGCGAAACAGTGGTGCCGGACCGCGCAGCGCGCCAGATGCCGAATCAGCGGGTTACCCCTTCCTAGGCGAAGACGTGACTTCAGCGAGGGCAGCATCTCCTCGTCGTCGAAGTTGCGCGGATCCCAACGAGGGTTGTCTTCCACCCGAAGGGCGCAGGCTGCGTAGCCAGCGCCTGTGAATCCTACCGCGGTGTAAGCCCAAAGGGGCAGCACATATGCCTTGCGCGATGTATCGGCAGCCGGGAGCATGGTCCTGGCGTAGCCAGGCTCCAAGAAGGCCGCGACCGCCGAGCAGTTCACCAAGTTTCCCCTCATCCTCACCTTCCTGAGGGTGACGAGTCTCCCGGTGTGCGGATCCAACCCAATGGGAGGGCATCCAGGCATGTAGAAGAGCCGACTCATATCCGGCAGGGGGATCCATTCCTCGAGAGGGGGGAGGACCTCCTTGTCGCCAGATCGGCCCGCCGCCAGGAACTCCGGGTGGTCGTAGATCCGCCCATCCTCATCCGCGAAGAGGAGCCTCGGATATCCTGAGATGCTTCCCCGGTCCTCAGGCCTCATGCCATCTCGCCTCTCCGAGATCTTCTCTTCACGATTATAGGTCTCATGGTGAGTCATGAGAACCCAAGAAGATGGAGCTTGTCCTGAGACCCGGCGGCTGATTGTGGGCCAGGAGGAATTTATGACGGATCGTTGCGGGTTCGGGTATAATCTCATGAGGATGGGGAGACCTTTGCCTCGGCCTTTGCGAGAAACCGTGGGAAGGCAAAGATGCGGAGGTTCAGATTCATCGACCACACCGGGGACCTGGGCCTCGCCGTCTTCGGCGAGACCCTAGAAGGCCTTTTCGTCCACGCGGCAGAGGCCCTCTTCCATGTCCTGACGGATCGCAGGAAGATCAGGGAGAGACGCGGGCAAGAGCTGTCTCTGGAGGCAAGGGGGATCGAGGA
>CAZOXN010000395.1:0-3616 GCA_964583655.1 uncultured Desulfarculaceae bacterium
GCACAAGGGCGAGTTCATCGAGGTCAAGAGACCTGTGAGGCTCGACCATGTGGGCGCATTGGTGGGCCAGGCCAGGGACACCATCCTCTTTCACGAGATCGAGGGATACCCAGGGTTTAGGTTGGTGGATCAGCTCTTCGTGAATCGAAAGGCCCAGGCCAGGGTCCTGGGGTGCAGCCCCAAAGAGGTGGTCAAGAGGCTTGCAGAGGTCATGCGCCACGGACCCAGGCCCTTGAAGGAAGTAGAGGGTGCGCCTTGTCAGGAGAGGGTCCTCTTGGGGGGCGAGGTGGATCTGGGCAAGCTCCCAGTGCCCTTGCACACGGCCTTGGACCCTTATCCATACACCACGGGGTTTGCTGTACAGCGAGACCCAGTGACAGGGAAGTACAACGAGATGTTCCCGAGGTCTGGGGTACTCGACAGGAACGAGATGGTCACCTCCTATGTGACCGCCACGGCCAACCAGATCCTCGCGAAACACCGCGCGGCAGGGACCCGTATGCCACAGGCCATCGTCATCGGTGCCCACCCTGCGTGGGAATTGGCGGCCTGTTACTCCCACCCGCACGACGACTGGCACGAGCTGGAGTTGTTTCAGGCCATAACCGGGGAAGTAGGGGAGGTCACGAGGTGCAAGACGGTGGACTTGTTTGTCCCCGCGGATGCCTCCATAGTCATCGAGGGATACGTCCATCCCACCAGGACGGCCAAGGATGGCCCCAACCCGGGGCCCAACATGCTCTACTGCCCCTTCGAGCAGCAACAGCCCGTCTTCGAGGTGACGGCCATCACCATGCGCAACGATCCCATATACAGGCATCATCAGGTGACCCCGTTCACGGATCACCAAGAGATGCCGAGGCTCTTTCACGAGGCCATACTCTACGAACGGATCAGGGCCATGGGGGTCGCGGTTCACGATGTCCATTTCCCGCAGGGTGGGGCGGCTCAGGTGGCCATCATCCAGGTGGAGCCTGCCATGGATGGCCAGATCAACAACGCCCTCTTGGCCGTGCTCGGGGCGCCTTGGGCCAACGTGAAGATGGCCATAGCCGTGGACCCGGATATCGACATCTACGATTATCGCGACGTCATGTATGCCCTGGCCACCCGGGTCGACCCGAGCAAGCACGTCATGACCATCAACAACTGCTTCATCTGGCCCTTCGATCCCTCTTCCACCCCTGTCGAGGGGGCCTTTCCCCACACCCAAGAGACCAGGCTCCCTTCACTGGGCGGGAAGTGGGGGATCGATGCCACAAAACCAGTCCCTTACAGGGACGAGGAGAGGAGGAATTACGAGAGGGCATGGCCCATTGACTGGGGGGAGGTGAGACTCGAGGATTATCTGGACTGAGGCGAGAAGGGGTCCACAGACCCCGCGCGCCCGGCGAGGAGGTAGGAGCGATGGCTTATGCTTATTTAGTGATCTACGAAGGAAAACCAGGGGATCCAGATGCGTTTATCGACTATTACATGAATTATCACATCCCCATTGTCTGGACCTTTCCCAGGATCCGGGGTGTGGAGGTACAGAGGGGTGTGGATGAGGGTGACTTCTTCATGATCACCCGTCTCATCTTCGATACACTGGAAGACCTGAAGGTTGCGATAGCGTCTCCTGAGCGGGAGAGGGCACGGGCTGACATGGCGAACTTCCCGCCCTTCCATGGCCAGGTCAGACGCCAGGCAGTGGAGATCCTGGAGCTCCACCGGCCCAAGGGGTAGTTGGCCTCGGGGGGCCCCCTTTTATGGGGGCAAGGCGGTGGGTGTTGTCCACTTCTGCTTTGAGAAGGGGAGCAGGACTTCTTGGCACGAAAGGAGGCGACCATGAGGTTCGGAAAGACGGCTTTGGCAATGGCAATGGTTGTGATGTGGGCATTGGGAGGGGTGGGCCCTGTCGCTGGGGCGGAGCCCATCAAGATCGGGGCGGCCTTCGGGCTGCAGGGTCTCTGGAGCGACTGGTGCAAGAGGAACGTGATCGCCTTGGACATGGCAGTGGAGGAGATCAACGCTGCAGGAGGGGTCAATGGCATGCCCTTGAAGTCAGTAATCTACGACACGGCCAGCAAGCCCGAGGAGGCCACACGGGTAGTCAGGAAGCTGGCCACGGACGACAAGGTCTTGGCGATCCTCGGCCCCTTCTCCAGCTCGGAGTGCGAGGTGGCCTTCCCGGTGGGGAACAAGCTTGGGATAGTCATGATCGCCCAAGCTTCCTCCAAGCCAGGGGTGGCAGCGGCCAACAGGCCGTACGCCTTTCGCAACAAGATCGACGAGCTCAGGCTTGCCATGCCAGCGATCAAGAAGTGGAAGGAAGCGTACAACATCAAGACCGTGGCCATCGTGCATGACGCCAAGGACGCGGTGAGTCTGTCCCTGGGCACTACGGTGTTGCCTGGGGTGTGCAAGAAGATGGGCCTGGAGATAGTGAACGAAGGCAAGTACGTGACATACACGACAGGCGACTTCGACATGAGCCCTCAGGTGACCCGCCTCAAGGAGTTCAAGTTCGACGGGATCGTCTTCGGCGGGGTGTACATGGACGGTGTTACGTTCATCAAGGAGGCGAGAAAGCAGGGCGTCAACCAGCCCATGGTGGCCGGCAATCCCCTCATGCATTTCCTGTTTCCCATAAGGGCGGGGAAGGCGGCCGATGGGGTCTTCACGTCCTCTGAGTTCTACTACTGGATGCCCAAGGAGAAGGTGCAGAAATTCACCAAGGAGTTCGTCGAGAGGGCCAAGAAGAAGGGGTTCGATCCTCCTGAACCCCTCCAATTCGATGTCAACGTCTATGACGCCGTGCACATGCTGGCCCACGTGATGAAGAAGAACGGGGTGACCAACAAGCCTGGAGATCTTGCCAAGGACAGGGAATTGATCATGAAGGGGTTGACCGAGCTCAAGGGGTTCCCCGGCCTCGCCACAGAGATCTCCTTCAACGAGGAGGGAGATGCGGTCCGGGAGGTCTACGTGGTCAAGGCCCAGGATGGAAAGTGGGTCCTTGTGCCATGAGGATGGTGTGGATGCGGTGCGCCCATGTTGAGGGGGGTGGCGACCATCAGCGCGGGGCTGCCCCTTCTCGATGGAGTAGGTCATCCTTCGCACTGGAAAGGGAGGTGTTAGATGAAGAGGGTCAAGGATTCCTCCAGGACTGGCAGAATTCTGATCTTGTCCGTGACGATCCTGGTTTTTGTGGGAGGGATCGTTTCCCTCTCCGCTCCATGGAGCGCTTGTGCCCAAGCCAAACTCGCCGGCAAGGAGGTCCTCATCGGCGGTGCCTGGGGGCTGACCGGGATGTGGCGGGATTGGACCACCAAGAACGAGATCGCGGCCCAGATAGCCATCGAGGAGATCAACGCAGCGGGAGGCGTCGGTGGGGTCCCCATGCGATTGATCACCTACGATACGGCGAGCAAGCCGGCCGAGGCCACGCGTGTGGTTCGCAAGCTGACCTCGGATGATCACGTCCTGGCTATCATCGGGCCCTTCTCTACCTCCGAGGCCGAGGTGGCATTCCCCGTAGGCAACAAGATGGGCATCGCCATGATCTCCCAGGCCTCTTCCAAGCCGGGCCTAGCAAAGGAACACAGACCGTACGCATTCCGCAACACCATAG